>CAWUIJ010000015.1:0-31506 GCA_963922235.1 uncultured Parvularcula sp.
CACTCGCTTCACACGCGAGTGGTCGCTGGTTCGATCCCAGCCGCGACCACCATTTTCCTTTTCTCCATTTTAGAAGAGCGCGATGGTACTTCGATGGTTGCGGCTGATACCTTCGCGCTTTCGAATCCCGCGTGGTGTCGTTCGATCCTTCATTCAGCGCACGGATGACGATATCGTGGCGCCGATATCGGCAAATTCGAGCCCGCCCACCGCATGCATGCGCGTCCTCTTTTACCGTATGAATGTGAGCTGAATCGCAGCGTTGCTGCTTCGCGCAATGCATCTGTGCCTTTTCGATGCAGTGTTGCGCGCTTTCAACGCGATGAAAGGCCCAAACTTGAACGAAAGCTGCAAGAAAATGCGGCACCGCAAAAAATTGTCCTTTTCGTGACGCGTTTCATCGGCTATAAGCAAGTCAGGGAATGATCGCGCCTCAATGCCGAGTGCGCCCTTCGTATCTTCCCGCCGCGTGGATGTTCGCGTCGGTCCTCTTCCGCTTTTTTTCTGGTTAGGTCGGCCGTGTTCCCATGGGTGCGCGCGCTCGAAATAGGGAACGCTTAGCATGTCTAAGACATTTCGTCCGTTCAAAAACTTTCTTGCCTCGATGACGGCATCCGTCGCCGTGCTCGCGGCGCCAGCTTATGCTGAGATGCTCGATGTCGAAAAAGACGAGCTCACCTTCGGTTTTATCAAGCTGACGGACATGGCGCCGCTCGCGATTGCTTACGAGCTTGGATATTTTGAAGATGAGGGGCTTTACGTCACGCTCGAGCCCCAGGCGAACTGGAAGGTTCTTCTGGACCGCGTGATCGATGGCCAGCTCGACGGCGCGCATATGCTTGCGGGCCAGCCCCTCGGCGCGACCATCGGGTTTGGGACGCAGGCTGACATTATCACGGCCTTCTCGATGGATCTCAACGGCAACGGCATCACAGTCTCCAACGAGGTGTGGGAGGCGATGCAGGAATATGTGCCTGATCTCGACGGTAAACCGCAGCATCCGATCAAGGCTGATTATCTGAAGCCAGTGGTTGATGATTATATCGAGCGCGGTGAGCAGTTCAAAATGGGCATGGTTTTCCCTGTCTCTACCCATAATTACGAGCTGCGCTATTGGCTTGCAGCGGGCGGGATCCATCCGGGTTACTACGGTACGGAGGACACGAGCGGCCAGTTCCAAGCCGATGCTTTTCTGTCAGTGACGCCTCCACCGCAAATGCCAGCGACGCTCGAGGCGGGCACGATCTATGGTTACTGCGTGGGTGAGCCTTGGAACCAGCAGGCAGTCTTCCGCGGCATTGGCGTTCCGGTGATCACGGACTTTGAGATCTGGAAGAACAATCCTGAGAAGGTCTTCGGCGTGTCGAATGACTGGGCCGAAGACAATCCGAACACGCACTTGGCTGTGGTGAAGGCGCTGATCCGCGCCGCAATTTGGCTTGACGAGAACAACAATGCCAACCGCGAGGAGGCCGTCGAGATCCTGGCGCGCTCTGAATATGTGGGCGCTGATGCTGAGGTGATTGCCAACTCGATGACTGGCACCTTCGAGTATGAAAAGGGTGATGTGCGCGAGGTTCCAGACTTCAACGTCTTCTTCCGCTACAATGCGACGTATCCGTTCTATTCAGATGCTATCTGGTATCTCACGCAGATGCGCCGCTGGGGTCAGATCCCCGATTCGATGTCAGATGACTGGTACATGGAGACTGCCAAGCGCGTGTACCGTCCCGACGTCTACCTCGCCGCGGCGCGCATGTTGGTTGAAGAGGGCAAGGCGAACGAAGCCGACTTTCCTTGGGATACGGATGGCTTCAAGCCTCCGCAAACGGAGTTCATCGACGGTGTGACATTCGATGGCCGTAAACCCAACGAATATCTCTCACAATTCCCGATCGGCCTGAAAGAGGGCGAAGTGGTGACCATCGCTGGCGACGTCGAGAAGTCGTAACCGGCGCACCTTGAAGGAGGCATTGATATGTCGAGCCAAGCATTAGCCCTCGCCCCGACTCTCGATGATGATATCGAAGAGGTTGTGGCCCCTGAGGCTCCGAAAACAGAGAAGCCGTCTGGCGCAAGTGGTTTCGGTGTCTCCGCCCAACAGGTCATGAACGTTCTTGCGGTTGTTGGCCTTGGGTTTGTGAACCCAGTGATCCGTATCGGGATGGGTGAAAGCTTGTCCGCTAACTTGAAGGAGCTGTGGCAGCAGCTTGGTGTGCCGATCCTCGCGATCTTGCTCTTCTTGGGTGCGTGGTCGTGGGGTGCCGGTAAGATCGATACCAGTCTCGGCAAGATCCCAGGTCCTGTCGCAGTTTATGAGCAGTTCGGTGCATTGGTCGATGACCACAACGCAGTGCGCGCGAAGGAGGTCGCTTTCTACGAGCGTCAGGCCGAACGCAACGCTCAGTTCATTGCGGAAGGCCGCCCCGATCGGGTTCGCGACCGCGCATTTACTGGCAAGCCAAGCTATTTCGACCAAATCTGGACGTCACTGAAGACGGTCTTCTTCGGCTTTGTGATCGCGACACTGATCGCTGTTCCTGTCGGGATTTTCTGCGGCTTAAGCCCGATGGTGAATGCGGCGGTCAATCCGCTCATTCAGGTGTTCAAGCCTGTCTCTCCCTTGGCTTGGTTGCCCATCGTGACGATTGTGGTGTCTGCGGTTTATGTGACGCCTAGCGACGCGATGCCAAAGGCTTTCCTGATCTCGGCCATCACCGTGACCTTGTGTTCGCTGTGGCCCACACTGATCAATACGGCCCTAGGGGTCTCTTCGATCGACAAGGATCTGCTCAACGTGAGCCAGGTGTTGAGGCTCAAGCCCTATGAGAAGATCACCAAGCTCGTTATTCCATCGTCGCTTCCTTTGATTTTCACAGGGCTGCGCCTGTCGCTCGGTGTTGGCTGGATGGTTCTGATTGCCGCTGAAATGCTCGCGCAGAACCCTGGTCTTGGGAAATTTGTCTGGGATGAGTTCCAGAACGGATCGTCCAACTCGCTTGCTCGGATTATGGTGGCCGTGCTGACGATTGGTATTATCGGCTTCTTGCTCGATCGTGTGATGTACACGCTCCAGGCCATGTTCACTTTCTCCGGCCAGCGCTAAGGAGACGATCCGTGAGCTATCTTTCCCTCAAAAACGTCAGCAAGAGTTTCGGTGAGGGTCCCGAAGCGCAGACAATCCTCAAAGACATCAACCTCGATGTGGAAGAGGGAGAGATCGTTGCCATTCTGGGTTTCTCCGGATCCGGAAAGACCACGCTCATCTCAATGATGGCTGGCCTTTCTAGTCCATCGGCGGGCACCATCACTTGCGGCGGCGAGGTTGTGGAAGGCGCGTCGCCAGCTCGCGGTGTCGTTTTCCAGAACTACTCGCTGATGCCTTGGCTTTCGGTGACACAAAATGTCCGAATGGCCGTCGATGCGGTGTTCCCCAAATGGAGCAAAGACAAAAAGACGGCGCAGGTTCACAAATATGTCGGCATGGTTGGCTTATCGCATGCAGAAAATCGGAAGCCTGCCGAACTTTCAGGAGGAATGCGGCAGCGTGTGAATGTCGCCCGAGCGCTCGCGATTGAACCCGAAGTCTTGCTGCTCGACGAACCGCTCTCAGCATTGGACGCGCTGACCCGTGCCAATCTCCAAGATGAGATCGCTGCCATTTGTGAGCGCGAGCGCAAGACGACGATTTTGATCACCAATGATGTTGACGAAGCGATATTGCTCGCTGATCGGATCATTCCCCTCAATCCTGGTCCTGAGGCAACCCTCGGCCCGTCTTTTCAGGTCGATCTCGATCGCCCACGTGATCGTACAAAGATCAACCATGATGCCCGCTTCGTGGCGCTTCGTAAAAGCGTGACGGACTATCTCATGAAGGCGGGAATTGAGCAGCGGTCGCAGGCAGGTGAGGGCCCCACCCACCCAGATGTCGAGCCGGCGCAGATCGGATTATCCTCACGCACGCAGAGTGAACCAACCAGCGCTCAATTGAGCGCCGATTCGAAAGTGATCAGTGTCAATCCTTCTGATCGCTTCCTCTCCTTTAAAGGCGTAACGAAGGTCTATCCAACGCCAAAGGGCCCACTTACCGTTGTGGATGGCTTTGACCTGAATATGCGAAAGGGCGAGTTCATCTCGATCATCGGGCATTCAGGATGCGGCAAATCAACGGTCCTTACGATGACGGCCGGCCTGAACGAGATCACAGGAGGCGAGATTACGCTTGATGGTCGCAATGTGATCAATGCAGGGCCGGATCGCGGTGTGGTGTTCCAAGCGCCAAGTCTCTTCCCGTGGTTATCGGCCTATGACAATGTGTCTCTCGGTGTGGAGCGGGTTTATCCGCATGCATCCAAAGCCGAGCGCCGCGATGTTATCGAGCACTATCTTTGTCGCGTCGGCCTTGGCGACTCGATGAGAAAGAAAGCGTCGGAGCTTTCGAACGGGATGCAGCAACGGGTCGGTATTGCGCGTGCATTTGCTCTGTCCCCAAAGCTTTTGCTCCTTGATGAGCCCTTCGGCATGCTCGACTCACTCACACGTTGGGAGTTGCAAGAGGTGCTGATGGATGTCTGGACACGCACGCAGGTCACAGCCATCTGTGTGACCCATGATGTCGATGAGGCCATTCTACTGGGTGACCGTGTCATCATGATGACCAATGGACCGAACGCACGCGTCGGTAAAATCATGGATGTGGACCTTCCGCGCCCCCGAACTCGTAAAGAATTACTCTCCCACCCCGACTATTACGGGTACAGAGAACAGCTGCTCACCTTCCTTGAGGAATATGAGACCAACAAAAACGCGGCCTGAAGGCTGAAACAAGCAAATTTTAATAGCCGTAAGGCACATTCCCAACCGGGTACCGTTTTCGATGTCGGGTTGGGCGGGAGCGATGATGGTCCCTGAATACGAAAGAGCGAGGCGGCTCATCTTACATAGTCCGTCCACTGGGGATCAACATGAATCGAAATATTCTTTGCACCTGCACGGCTTTGGCGGTGGTTTTGGGGGCAGCACAGGCACAAGAAGCGCCAGCACCATCTGAATTTGATCAGGCGATCGCAGAAACCAAACCAATCTTTCAGTACCGACTACGGTATGAAACGGTTAATCAAGATGGGTTCACTGAGAATGCTGACGCTCTCACCTCCCGCATTCGTGCAGGGTTTGAGACTGGCGCTTGGAAGAACACAAAGTTTCTGATCGACTTCGAACATATCCAGGCCCACGAGAACGATTTCAACTCGACCATCAACGGCAAGACACAGTTCCCTGTGGTCGCTGACCCTGATGTGACAGAGCTCAATCGCTTCCAGTTGACGAATACCACATTCGACGACACCGTCATCACATTAGGTCGTCAACGGATCAATCACGACGACCAACGCTTCATTGGTGCTGTGGCTTGGCGTCAGAATGAACAGACCTTCGATGGTCTGCGTGTCGTGAACAAGTCGGTCGAAGGGCTCATGGTCGATGTGACTTATGTCGATCAAGTGAACCGCATTTTTGGTGATGACTCGCCGATGGGTCGTTGGGACTCGGAGAGTTTCTTCTTCAACGCCGCTTACAAGGTTCCTGTCGATCAGGCAGCAATCACGGTCTCGGCTTTCTCTTATCTTCTCGACTTCAAAGATGATGCCCCGGCCGCCTCTTCACAAACCTACGGTTTTCAGGTTCTGGCGAAGAAAGGCCTGTTCTCGGGCAAAGCGCGTTATGCGATTCAGTCAGAGTATGCAGATCAACCCGTCGATTACAGTGCGGACTATTTGAACCTTGAAGGTACCGTCGCGAAGAATGGTTTTGCTGGTACACTTGGATACGAAGTGCTCGGAAGTGATGATGGCGTGAAGGCTTTCAGCACACCGCTAGCGACGCTCCACAAGTTCAACGGTTTTGCCGACCTGTTCCTTGGGACACCGGCTGACGGTCTCGAAGATATCTACGGTACCATCACGTATACGAAGAAAAATGTCGGACCAGCTAAGCTCGTCAAGGCATTTGTGACTTACCATGACTTCTCGTCAGATGTCGGCGGCGTCGACTTTGGTGATGAATTCAATGCTGTGTTGGTGACCAAATTTGGTCGAACATCGGTGCTTTTCAAATACGCTGACTACAAAGCACAAGAGTTTCGCAGCGATACAGCGAAGTTCTGGGCGCAGGTCGATTGGACCTTCTAATCAGTCCTGAGCATCACGTTTGAGCGAGAGAGCCGGTCTGCAGTGCAGGCTGGCTTTTTTCATATGGTTCAGGTGGTTGCGGCCCGCAAAATTCGCAGGAAACAGCGGTGAGGCCCTTGTTCAAAGGGTGCGTTTGTGAGAGACTGTGCACTTGCACAATGTGGTGTGCGACTGCGCTTTTCGACGGAGAAGAGCCTGGCCTCATAGAGGTCAATTCAGCTCTCAATTCGTTCACGGATCTATCCGCGAACGTAGCCCAAGGATCACCACATGTGCTCGCAACGCCTCGTCGTTATCGGAAATGGTATGGCCCCTGGCCGTGTTCTCGATCATTTGTTTGAGCGAGAACCGGGCAAGTACGACGTCACAATCTTCAACGCTGAACCTCGCGTGAACTACGATCGGATCATGCTTTCACCGGTGCTTTCGGGTGAGAAGGCTTTCGACGACATCATCATCCATGATGAAGAGTGGTATAAAGAGCATAACATCACGCTTCACTGCGGTAAGCGCGTTGCAAGCATCGATCGCACAGCAAAGACGGTCATCGCCGAGGATGGGACCACAGCTGCTTACGACAAACTGCTGATCGCCACGGGGTCGACGCCGATCATGATTCCCGTGCCGGGTCACGAATTGCCCGGTGTGCTGAGCTATCGCGATCTTGATGATGTCGATGCTATGCTGACGGCTTGCCAAAAGGGTGGGCACGCGGTGGTCATTGGCGGCGGGCTTTTGGGTCTTGAGGCTGCGGTTGGCCTGAAGATGCAAGGCATGGATGTCACCGTCGTCCATCTCGCGTCGACCTTGATGGAACGGCAATTGGACGAGGCTGCTGGCCACCTCCTCCGTAAGGAAATCGAATCGCGCGGTATTACAGTTCATACCGAAGCGAACACAAAAGAGATCGTTGGTACTGAAAGGGTCGAGGCGGTCCGCTTGGACAACGGCACCACCATCAAGGCCGATATTGTGTGTATGGCGGTTGGTATTCGCCCAAGCGGCTCGGTAGCGAAGAGCGCAGGCCTAGACGTTGAGCGCGGGATCGTCGTCGGGGATGATCTCCGTACGTCAGACCCCGATATCTTTGCTGTGGGCGAGTGTGTGCAGCACCGTGGCCAGTGTTATGGTCTGGTCGCACCGCTTTATGAGATGGCGAAAGTCGTCGCGGCGCAGCTTTGCGGGGAAGCGACCGCAAGCTATCAAGGCTCGATCACCTCAACCAAGCTCAAAGTCACGGGCGTCGACGTGTTCTCGGCTGGAGACTTTCAGCAGTCCGAAGGTCAAGAAGAGGTGGTGCTTCGCGATGCGGCCAAAGGCGTTTATAAACGCTTGGTCCTTGATGGTGACCGCTTGGTAGGCGCGGTGTTCTACGGCGACACAAAGGATAGCGCCTGGTTCTTTCAGCATATCAAGGACGGAACCGATGTCTCTGAGTATCGGGATACACTGATCTTTGGCCCCACTTACGCTGGCGGCGAAGCTGTAGACCCGCTTGCAGCTGTTGCTGCTCTTCCGGGTGATGCAGAGATTTGCGGCTGCAACGGCGTCTGCAAATCGAAGATCCAGGAGACGATCACTGCAAAAGGGCTCACGTCGCTGGATGACGTTCGTGCTCATACTAAAGCATCCGCGTCCTGTGGTTCGTGTACGGGGCTCGTAGAACAGCTTCTCGCTTTCACGCTTGGTGATGAGTTTGACCCTGACGCGGCCAAACCGATGTGCGGCTGTACAGATCTTGGTCATGATGCCGTCCGACGTTTGATCGTCGCGGGAGAGCTGAAGTCGATCCCTGACGTTATGCAGCAGCTCAATTGGAAGACATCATGCGGCTGTTCCAAGTGCCGGCCAGCGATCAATTATTATCTCGTGTGCGCATGGCCTGGCGAATATGAGGATGACGGACAGTCACGGTTCATCAATGAGCGCGTCCACGCCAACATTCAGAAAGACGGGACCTATTCTGTCGTGCCGCGGATGTGGGGCGGGATGACCACCGCGCAAGAATTGCGTGCTATTGCTGACGTGGTCGACAAGTACGAGATCCCCACGGTGAAGTGCACTGGCGGTGCTCGCATCGATATGCTCGGCGTCAAGAAGGAAGATTTGCCCGATGTCTGGGCGGACCTCAACGAGGCCGGGATGGTTTCGGGCCACGCCTATGCCAAGGGACTTCGTACGGTCAAAAGCTGTGTGGGTACGGATTGGTGCCGCTTCGGAACGCAAGATTCAACGGGTCTCGCGGTCAAGCTGGAGCGGTTCCTGTGGGGTTCATGGACGCCGCATAAGGTCAAGCTGGGCGTTTCGGGATGTCCTCGAAACTGTGCAGAAGCAACGTGTAAGGACATCGGCGTTGTTTGTGTTGATAGCGGCTATGAAATCCATTTCGCTGGCGCGGCGGGCATGCATGTCAAGGCGACAGAGCATCTGTGTACGATTGAAAGTGAGGACAACACGATCGTCTATATCGGTGCTCTCATGCAAATGTACCGGGAGCAGGGCTGGTATCTTGATCGGATCTATAAGTGGGCGGCCAAGGTGGGTATTGATTATGTCCGTGAGACGCTTGCTAAACCGGATGAGCTCAAATCCTACTACGATCGCTTCGTCTATTCACAGAAGTTCATGCAGGATGATCCGTGGGCAGCTCGCGCAGCGGGCAAAGACGCACATGAATTTACGCCGATCACCCTCAACCGGGAAGTGGAGACTGCATGATGAGCGGTCCAGAGTCGGCTTGGGTGGATGTGTGCGGACTGACTGAGATCCCATTGCGGGGCAGCCGGATCATCAAAACCGAGGCGGGATGTGTGGCGCTCTTCCGCACGTCCAATGATGAGGTTTTTGCTCTTCGAGATGAGTGCCCGCACAAGGGCGGCCCGCTGAGTCAGGGCATCGTGCATGATCGCGCCGTAGCGTGCCCGCTTCACAACGTGGTCTTTGACCTCGATACGGGTTCGGCCCGTGGTCCCGATGCGTATGAAGTGCAGACCTTTCCTGCGAAGGTTGAGCACGGAACAGTGTCGGTTGATCTTCGAACCCTTGGCGACGCGATGTCGTGATGGCTGACGGTGCTCCCATCGAGTCAGTGAAGACAACCTGTCCCTATTGCGGGGTGGGGTGCGGTGTGGTCGCCACGCCGACGGGGGCAGACAGTGCGCTCATCGCTGGCGATGCTGACCATCCAGCCAACTGGGGTCGCCTTTGCTCAAAAGGCTCAGCGCTTGGCGAAACGCTTGGCCGGAAGGGACGCCTTTTAACGCCTTACGTCCACGGAGAGCGTGCGAGCTGGGATGCAGCGATGAGCTATGTCGCCGAAGGCTTCCAGCGCGCCATCGATGATCATGGTCCGGACAGTGTGGCTTTCTACCTTTCCGGTCAGCTTTTAACCGAAGACTATTACGTCGCGAACAAGCTGATGAAGGGGTTCATTGGCACATCGAACGTCGACACCAACTCGCGCCTCTGCATGGCGTCAGCGGTTGCCGGGCATAAGCGCGCATTCGGGACCGACACCGTTCCGGGGAACTACGAAGACCTCGAAAGATGTGACCTCTTGGTGCTGACGGGTTCCAATCTCGCTTGGTGTCATCCTGTTGTTTATCAGCGGATCATTTCTGAGAAGGAGCGTCGGCCTGAACTGAAGATCGTTGTGATTGACCCTCGACGGACGGCCAGTTGCGACTTGGCTGACCTCCATTTGCCGCTTGCGCCTGGAAGCGATCTCGCACTCTATCTTGGGCTGTTTCGCTATTTATCGGTTAACGGAGCGACTGATCACCGGTTTGTCGGGGCGCATACCAATGGCGTCGAGGCCGTGGCCGAGCTGGCCTCATCTTACGCGCTTCCCGACGTTGCGCGTCAGACCAAGCTCCCCGAGGAGAAGCTTGAGCAGTTCTTTGATCTCTTCTGCAGAACGGAGCGGTCAGTGACGTTGTTCTCTATGGGAACAAATCAGGCGTCTGATGGTACCGATCGTGTCAATGCGATCATCAATGTTCACCTCCTGACAGGGAGAATAGGAAAAGAGGGCATGGGCCCTTTCTCTATGACCGGGCAGCCCAACGCCATGGGCGGCCGAGAGGTCGGCGGCCTTGCCAATCAGCTGGCGTGCCACATGGACTTCGACCCCACATCGATAGACCGTGTCCAGCGTTTCTGGAATGCGCCATCTGTGTCTCTTGCCCCCGGACACAAGGCCGTCGACCTTTTTGAGGCAGTTGAGGATGGGCGCATCCAGGCCATTTGGATCATGGCGACCAATCCTGTTGTCTCGATGCCCCACGCTGACCGCGTGAAAGCTGCTCTGAAGGCCTGCCCGCTGGTCGTTGTGTCTGATATTGTTCCCCATACAGATACAGCTCAATGCGCGGATGTCCTGTTGCCGGCCACGGGGTGGGGTGAAAAAGACGGAACTGTCACCAATTCAGAAAGGCGAATTTCGAGGCAACGGGCCTTTCTTCCGCCACCAGGTTTGGCGCGGCATGATTGGTGGGCGGTGTGTGAGCTGGCCCATAGGCTCGGCTATCGCGCAGGCTTCGATTTTCAGACGCCTGCTGAAATCTTCCGCGAGTATGTGGCGATGACGGCTTTCGAAAATGATGGCAGCCGGGATCTTGATATCGGTGCTTTGGCTGATCTTAGTGATGCTGAGTACAATTTGATGGAACCCGTCCAGTGGCCGTGCCCCAAGGACGGAACTTCGAAGGCTCGGTTTTTCGCCGATGGTCAGTTTTATACGGAAGATCGGCGGGCACGCTTCGTTGCTCCGCAGCTGAAAAAACAAAGCCCCAAAAAAAATCCGCTGACGCTCAACACAGGCCGAGTTCGCGATCAGTGGCATACAATGACCCGTACCGCTCGGGCTGCACGATTGAACCAGCACGCGCCAGAGCCCTATGTTGATGTTCACCCAATGGATGCCGAGAGCGCAGGTCTGAGCCATGGCGGCTTGGTAACCCTATCCAACGTAAACGCATCGATGATCGCGCGTGTTCGGATGACAGAGAGCCAAGCACGCGGCTCTGTGTTCGTTCCTATGCATTGGACTGATGACTTATCATCGATGGGGCGGGTCGATGCGTTGGTCGAACCCGCGACTGATCCATTTTCAGGACAGCCGGCACTGAAGGCTTCGACAGTCGCCGTCGAAGCGTTTGAACCGGCGTGGCACGGATTTGCAGCGATGCTTCATTTCCGAAAACCCGATACGGACTATTGGGCGAGGGCGTTGAGCCATCGTGGTACCCGTGTGGAGCTGGCATCGATCCGGCGACCAAAGGATTGGGAACTCTTCGCCAACAAATTGCTCGGCACCTCGGACGACACAACCGTGGTGCAAGAGACGTCTGCAGATGGCCGTTCTTACCGATGTGCGATGCTTTCAAGAGGGCGCTTGGTGGGTGTCTTCTTTGCTGAGCCTGAGCCACTCACAATCGCACGTGATTGGTTGGCGGAGCAAATAGGCCGGGTCATTGCTCCAGGTGATCGGCATACGATCCTGAGAGGCGATCCGCCTGAAGGCGCTTTTGACGAAGGTCCTGTTGTTTGCTCGTGCCACGGAGTGGGGCGCAACACGATCTCTGCTGCAATTCAAAATGGCTCGCGCACGCTCACCGCGTTGGGAGAGTGCACGGGCGCGGGAACAGGCTGCGGGAGTTGCAGGCCCGAGATCCGTAAGCTGATGGAAGAGACCCATGTCCCAGAGAAAGCCTGAGATCTGCGCAGCTGCAGAGCTGCAGCCACTTTCAGTCCTCCCGGTCTTCTTCGACCTTCACGGCAAACGGGTGCTCTTTGCAGGGAGCGGAGAGGGCGCTCTTTGGAAGCTGCAGCTGATCTTATCGGCGGGCGCTGAGATCACTCTGATAGCTTCTGAGCTTTCGCCCGATGTGCAAGAGTTTGTCGATCAGTCGCCTGATCGTCTCACGCACCAAAGCCGTGAATGGGCGAGTGACGATTTCCACGCATGCGCTATGGCCATTGGCGCTATTGATGATCACGACCAAGCCAAAGCCTTCGCCGCCGCAGCGCGCAAAGCAGGGGTGCCCGTCAATGTGATCGATCAAAAAGAATTCTGCGACTTCCAGTTTGGGTCGATCGTCAATCGCTCGCCTGTTGTGGTGTCGATCTCAACAGCCGGGACCGCGCCAGCCTTAGCCCAAGTGATCCGCTCTCGAATAGAAGCCTTGCTTCCTTCTCATCTTGGTGCATGGGCGGAGGCGGCCAAAACGATGCGTGACCGTGTGAAAGCGCTCGTACCCAACGGATCAGAACGTCGGCGTCTATGGCAGTCCTTTGCACACACCGCCTGGGTCGAGCCTGCATCAAAGGCGGCCGCGTTCTTTGACCACGTGACCAAACGCTCCGTAGAATCCAGAGGCCACGTGACTTTGGTGGGGGCAGGGCCAGGCGCTGGCGATCTTCTCACCCTCCGCGCAGTGAGGGCGATGCAAGCGGCTGATATCATCCTTTTTGACGATCTGATAGCGGACGATGTCTTGGATCTTGCCCGCCGCGAAGCCAAGCGCATGCTCGTCGGCAAGAGGGGCCATCGTGCGTCTTGTCGCCAAGAAGACATCAACACACTGATGATCGATTTGGCGAAGAAGGGAAAGCGCGTGGTGCGTCTAAAGTCGGGCGACCCGATGATTTTCGGCCGTGCTGGCGAGGAGATCGAGGCGCTCGACAAGCAAGGTATCAGCGTCGAAACCGTTCCAGGCGTCACCGCGGCGCTGGCAGCTGCATCGTCCTTAGGCGTCTCGCTCACGCATCGTGATTGCGCGCAAGGGGTCACGTTCCTTACGGCACACAGCAAAAAGGGCGTTCTGCCTGAGCTCAATTGGACCGCACATGCTGATCCTTCCAAAACGCTGATGGTTTACATGGGCGGAAAGACAGCTGGGCTGCTGGCGAGCCGATTGATGGAAGCGGGGCTCACGCCGACCACGCCTGTTGTCGTGATGGAATCGATCTCCCGCGACTCTCAACAATCACAGGCCACGACTCTTCTCGACCTGTCACACATGACCATTTCTGCCGAAGGTCCGGTGCTTATCGGGATCGGGGAGGTTTTTGCAGCTGCGCAGGTCAACGATCTCAAAAAACTGGGCGTTTCTGCGGCATAGCGCGGAAAACTAAGTCATATTGGTGTCATCAACCAATTGCTATCGCGCTGCGGCGCGAATAGCTTCGTGGCATGGACGATGTCAACGAAGCCCCTTTGATCGTGCTTTTGATCGATAGCGACCCCCGCCGGGCCGCGATCGTTGAGCAAGGCCTGCGTGATCGCGCGGTGGTGCACATCGCCAATGACCTCACATCCGTGGGATTGCTGGAGCGGATCAACGGCTTGCAGCCTGATGCGATCATCATCGATTGCGAGTCGCCTGATCGCGACACGATCGAGAATCTCCGCACCGTTGCGCAAGAAAACCCTAAGCCCATCGTGATGTTCGTCGAAGACGGCGATGGCTCTTTGGCAAAAGAGGCCGTTCGCGCTGGCGTGAGTGCCTATATCGTCGACGGGTTGTCTGAGTCGCGCATTTTGCCGGTTATTGAGGTCGCGATCGAGCGGTTCAAGATGGTGGATGGTCTGTGGAAAGAGCTTCAAAAATCGAAGGACGATCTTGAAACGAGGAAAGTGGTAGAGCGCGCAAAAGGTCTCCTGATGGAGAAGCGTGGTATGAACGAGCAATCCGCCTACAGCGCGATGCGCGAAACATCGATGACGTCCGGTAAGCCGCTGAAACAGGTCGCAGAAGAAATCCTCTCCATCGCCGATCTTCTGGGTAAGGTCTAACGATGGGTCTTGATGCGCTGACGATTGGCTTTATCCCCCTTTGTGATGCTGCGCCTCTTGCGGTGGCGAAAGAGGAGGGGCTCTTCGAAGAGCTCGATCTCGATGTCACCCTCTCGAAGGGCCATTCCTGGGCGCACATCCGGGATCAGCTAGCGTTTGGTGATCTTGATGCGGCACATATGCTGTCGCCCATGGTGGTTGCATCGGCGCTGGGGTTGTCGCCTGTAAGAGTGTCCTTTGCCACAGCCTTTGGGCTGAACCTTAATGGCAACGGTATCACCGTATCCAATGCTCTTTATAAGGACATGCAGGATGTCGACCCTTGGGCGTTTGATGCTCGGCCAGTCACGGCAGAGTCTCTGAAGGTCATCGCGGAGCGCCGACGCGCTGCGGGGCAAGCGCCGATCACCTTTGCGATGGTCTATCCTTTCTCCAGCCATAACTATCTCTTGCGCTATTGGCTGGCGGCATCCGGTCTTCATCCTGATAAGGACGTCCGCCTCATCGTGGTGCCGCCGCCCGACATGGTTAGGCTCTGCGAGTCGGAGAGCATTGACGGGTTTTGTGTGGGCGAGCCGTGGAACACGCTTGCTTTCCATCGGGGTATTGGTCACCAGATTGTCGCCGGTTCAGAGATCTGGGCCGCTGCACCTGAGAAGGTGATCGGTGTCCGCCGCGATTGGATGGATGATAATCAAGATGTACACGAACGGCTTGTTCGTGCGCTGATGCGAGCGGTGAAGCGCCTCCAGACCGATGACGGAAAAGACCAGGCGGCTGAGTATCTCTCTGCCGAGCGCTATATCGGGCTTGATAAACGCCATATCTCCAGAGCGTTAGGGAGCAGAGCGCATAAACCGCTTGCCTCCTTTTTTGACCCTTCGATTGCTGGTTTCCCTTGGCACTCGAAGGCTGCATGGACGGCGATGCAGATGGTGCGGTGGGGGCAGCTTCCCCAATCGACTGATATCGATGCCGCGCTTTCCTCGTCCTTCCGTACAGATCTCTTCCGGCAAGCGGCGGAGGCGGAGAATGTGCGTTACCCCTTGGTCGATAGTGTCATCGAAGGGGCTCATGATGAGCCGTGGCCACTTGATGAGGCCTCGACTCCGATCGCGATGCCCCATGACCGGATGATGGATCGCGTGAGCTTCGACCCCCAATCGATGGACAATTATGTTGATCGCTTCCCGATCAATGGTTTGCGCAAACGGGGTTTACCCTCCTCATAATGACAAAACCCCTGCCTCCCTTAGTGATTTTGGCCGGTGGGCAATCGGCGCGCATGCAAGGATTTGACAAGGCGACAGCCGAACTTGACGGGCAGCGCTTGATCGACATCGTGATTAAGCGCTTTGCGGCCGAGACGATATCGGTTCTTATCGCAGGCGGATCTGATCGCGGCACGGGCTTGTCCCTCATTGAAGATGATCCAAACGGACCTAAAGGGCCTGCTGGGGCTTTATGGAGCGCGTCGGTTTGGTTCGGCGCCCAAGGAAACCCTGTTGATCGTTTCTTCACTGTACCGACGGATACACCCTTTCTTCCTTCTGATCTCCTGGAGCGATTATCGGCAGATGATCATACGGCGGTCGCGTCTGATGAAAGCGGCCTGCACCCGACCATCGGGTATTGGAAAGTTGAACAGTTGCACTCGGCTTTTGCTGCGTTGGGGTCCATTGGAGGCTTGCCGCTCCATAAGATCGCAGGGCATTGCAAGGCGAAGCATATTCCTATGATCACGGATGAACTCTTCAATATCAATACGCGCGAAGACCTTTCAACCGCAGAGCAGATGCTACGAAGCAAAAAAGTCGTTCAGCCCTAGTCGTTGAAGCGTCTCGTCTTTTGCGGCCAAAGCCCGTTGCGCACTCTCTGCAGAGACTTCTAAAAACTCCACCTGATCGCCAGGGCGGATCTGACCGAGTTTATGCAAATCCACCCTGGCGACTTGTCCTAAACGTCTGTACCCGCCCGTCGTTTGGGCGTCACAGAGAAGAACGAAGGGTTTGCCATCAGGCGGGCACTGAACAGTACCCGGAAACACAGGAACGCTGTCCATCAATGCATCCGTCTGAAGATCAAGATCCGGGCCTTCAAGTTGTATTCCCATACGATCTGCACGGACAGTGGCCTTGAACGAACCAGTGAAAAGAAGCGATCGCGTTCGATCTTCGTGAGCTTCGAAGGCCGCAGAGTGGAGGCGAAGGCGCCAATGGTCTGTGATCTTGAAAGGGAGTTCTGCATTGAAGGTGAGGAGCTCGCCTTTCGGGGCGCTCTCGATCAAAATCTCATCGCCACTCTTCAGTGGACGGCCTTGATAACCTCCGAGTGCGGCAGGAAAATAGGTCGATTGGCTACCCATAAACTCAGATGCTTCAAATCCTCCTTCGACCGCGAGGTAAGTCCTGACCCCAGCGGCAGGGGCGGCCAAAGACAGGACGGATCCCGGCTTAGCTTGAATCGCTTGCCCATAAGGCAGCTTCGCATCATCAAGAGTAGCCGGTGCTGGTGCACCCATTAGCGCAAAAGATACGGGTTTGATAAATCGCACCGCAAACTGACCATAAGAGATCTCAAGTGCTGGCGCGCTGATGCTGTTCCCGACCACTCGGTTCGCGAGCGCATGCGAGAGCGGATCAGCGGGTCCTGACCACGGAATCCCCCAGTGCCGAAATCCCTTGCGCGGTGAGGCTTGGATGGTCGTTTGGAGACCTGATGATTGGATAAGAACACTCATGCGTTGACAGAACGAAACCGTATCTTGGATCCTGCGGAAAGGAGAAAGGGCTTGCTGTTTTCCGCATCAAACAATGCCGCACTGGTCCGGCCGATTATGGGCCAGCCGCCCGGTCCGCTTAGGCTATAAACTCCGGTGCGGCTGCCCGCGACGCCCACGGAGCCCGCCGAAACGTAAGGCTTTGGTGTCGAAAGGCGAGGTACGGACCATTCGCACCCGCTGAGATATGCAAATCCCGGCGTGAAGCCCATCATGTCAACGGTATAGGTTTGCGCGGCGTGTGTGCTGATGACCTCGTCAGGTGAAAGGCCAAGCGCTTCAGCAACATGTTCGAGATCCGGACCTGCTGTACCCCCATAGATAATCGGCAGCGTGATCTCAGCAGCGCTAGGCTGTGTTATGGAGGTCGCGGATTGCAGCTGTTCGCCTATCACTCGCTCAATTGTTGAGAAGCTATGGGTGAAAGGCGAGAACATCACCGTGATATTTGTGAGGGCGGGAACGACCTCTTCGAAGCAACCGGCTTCTCGTAAATCCTCCGCTATCTGACGAGCCGTCACGGGGTCGGGCATCGAAATCTCAACGATATCTTCAGCCAGGCGCGTGAGCTTTGTTCCAGTCATGTTGGTGCTTCAATTCTAAAACCACGCTCCTGAAGCACCTGGTGAATGGCTTTTGCGTTCGCTGCTGCGTGATCTGTATCCCCGTGAAGGCAAATCGTTTCGACATCCAGTGAGATGGGATGACCGTCGGGGTCGAGGGGCCCTGATCCTTCTGCAAGCCGTAGCGCTTGGGTGCACTGATGTTTTGACTGGGTTATGATAGCCCCTTGTTTTCCGCGCGGCATCAGCCTTCCGTCACTGCAGTATTGCCTGTCTGCAAACCCCTCTGCACGGTAACGGAAACCAGCGCTCTCGCTGGCTGTGCGCAATTCGCCGAAGGGTGCTCCGACGATGACTGTCTTGGGAAGGATGGTTTTGATGGATGATACAATGCTGTTTGCGAGCGATGGCGACGTCACGGCATCGTTATAAAGCGCACCGTGAGGTTTGACGTGTTGTACAGATACACCCATCGTCTGTGCCGACGCTTTGATCAGTGCCAGTTGTTCCACAAGCGCTTCGCAGAGCTCCTCTGGCTCAATCGAAAGGGATGCGCGTCCAAACCCTTCCTTGTCCGGATAACTGGGATGGGCACCGATAGCGACACCCGCTCGTTTTGCTAAGGCGATCGTCGCTGCTACCGTGTCGGCGTCGCCAAAATGGCCGCCGCAAGCAATATTGCAGCTTGAGACATAAGGCAAAATGGCTTCGTCATCATAACCTTCACCTAAGTCTGCATTCAGATCAATCGCCCGGTCCATCGCTAGGCCCCAACTGCCCGCATAAGGCCTCGAGCTCCCAAGATGACCGCCACCAGCACCACGGCCACCCCTAGTGCGTTCGATACCAGTCCGTTGACGCTGTCGCCTAACAGCGATCGCCTGTTCATCACAGAGAGGAGAAACAGTGCGACCACCGGGAGCAAGAGACCGTTCGCGGCTTGAGCGATGAGGATCAGGGACACCGGTCGCAATCCCAACAGTGTGACGCAAACCCCGATAGCGATGATAGCCATACAGACCATTCGAAAGACCTGTTGACGTGTTGACTCGTCATTCGTCGGAAAAAGCTCGGCCATTGCATAACCCGTCGCCATGGGCGCCGTGATGGCTGATGTGAGGCCGGCGGCTAAAAGACCCAGTCCGATGACATAGCGTGCCACCGGTCCGATGGTCGGCTCAAGCGCCGCTGCCATATCGGCAGCCGATGAGATCTCGAGGCCTTTTCCAAAGAGGCTGGCTGCAGCAGCTGAGAGGATAAGGATCGAGACCAGACCGCCAAACCCCACGGAGATGATCGTGTCCTGCCGCGCAGCCTGTGCCCCGCCTTCGTTCGCCCAACGTTCCTTTGATGCGGCGGCGTGCAGGAAAAGATTATAGGGTACGATGGTCGTACCAATCAATGCCATAGCCGTCAGTGTACCACCATCAGGAACAGCTGGCCGTAATCCTTTAAGAAGAGCGTCCCATTGCGGCCCGGTTATCACAGCACTGGCTATAAAAGCAGCGCTCATGATCAGGACCAGGACAACCAGGAGGACTTCCAATGTCCGGTAGCGCCCAAACCATAGCGCTGTTGCTGCAATGATTCCGATACCGGTGGGCCAAACAAAGCGAGGGACGGCATCACCGACCAGCGCCTCAGCGCCAAGGGTCGCACCTGCGATGTTTCCCCCCTCATAAGCAGCGTTACCGATCATCAGTGCAGCGAAAACAAGCGCCCCGACAGCAATCTTCAAAGGCTTCGATCCCGCGCCAGCCATCAGCGCTTCGCCGAGGCCAAGCTTTGCACCAGCTCCTAAGCGCCCGGCCATCTCTTGCAAGACAATGGTCGCGAGCGTGGCAAAGATGAGAGTCCAGAGAAGGGCGTAGCCAAAACTCGCGCCTGCGAGCGTGCACGCCGTGACTGTGCCAGGTCCGATAAAAGCAGCGGCCACGAGGGCGCCTGGTCCAATAGGAAGTCGCATCAGCTTACGTTGAGGCGCCGCGCCCGCTCGGTCAAACCTTTGGCGTGCTTGGGATCATGCCATTTTCGCGGAGGCGTTCGATGAGATACTCGCCCGCAGTGATCGGATCATGGTGGAATCCCTCGCCAACGCAGCTCGGAAGGCACTCGAGTGGCGTGTCCGCGGCTAAATGCATGAAAAAGGGCATTGAATAGCGGCTCACATTGGGCCCTTCCGGGTTGACCACGCGGTGGGTGGTCGATGGCAAAACGCCATTGGTGATGCGCGCCATCATATCGCCGGTATCGACAATGAGGTCCCCAGGCTCGTTCTCAAGCGGAAGCCATGCGCCATTGCGGTCGAGAAGCTCGAGCCCAGCGCCCTGGGCTGCGACCAGTATGGTGATGAGATTGATATCCTCGTGGGGCGCTGCTCTTAACGCTTGCGGATCAGCTCCCTCCGGGACCGGAGGATAATGGAGGAGGCGAAGCACTGAGTCGCCCTCGGCCACGCGCGATGCAAAGTGGTCCGGTGCAATGTTGAGCTTCATGGTCAGCGCCTCGAGAAGGCACTCGCCAACGTCGTGGAGACGATCGAAAAGCTCTGTCAGCACCCGTTGAAAACCAGCAGGCTGATCTGGCCAGATATTCTCGGCACTGAGGGCACTTTGGATCGTTCTCTCTGGACCGATGTGCCAAAATTCTTTGAGGTCAGGGGTCTCACTTCCTTTGGCTTTTTCTGTCCCAAAGGGCGTATAGCCTCGGTGGCCACCCTCTGATGTGTACTGACGCTTTGTTTCGGTTGGGAAGGCGAAAAGCTCTTCGATCAGCCGATAGGCCTCATCCAACAAGGTGCTCTCAATGCCGTGCTCGCGGATAATGACAAATCCAAAGCGCTGAAACGCACCGAAGAGCGCGTCACTGAAGGCTTCGCGATCAGCCTCTTTGCTGTCGCGAAAGGAGCGGAGGTGAAGGACGGGAACCTGCTCTTTCGTCATTGATCACTAGATTCCGTTTAAAGACTAAAAAGAATGCCTGCGATGGCAGCACTCATCAAGTTGGAAAAGGATGCGGCCGTGACCGCTCTGATGCCCATGCGAGCGATCGCGTCGCGGTAGTGTGGTGCGAGGGTGCCCAGGCCACCGAGCAGGATCGCGATCGAGCTGATATTCGCGAAACCGCACAGGGCAAATGTCAGCACAAGGCCTGTCTTGGGTGAGAACGTTTCCAACTGTTCGGAGAGGCTTAGATAAGCGATGAATTCATTGGCGATGAGCTTCTCACCAAAGATGCCGCCCGCTGCGACCGCTTCGCCGGGTGCGGCGCCGATCGCGATCATCACCGGTGCAAAGACAAAGCCGAGCATCGCTTGGATCGAGAGGCCTTCGATCCCAAAGAGGTTGCCAAGACTTCCGACGATCCCGTTGGCAAGGGCGATCAAGGCCACAAAGGCCAGCAGCATTGCCCCGATCTTGGCCGCAAGAACGAGCCCGCTTTCGGCACCGACGGCTGCTGCCATGATGACATTCGCGTACCGGCTTTTCTCATCAGGTTCGCTTACACCAGCGAGACTTGGTGCAGTGACGCCTTGCGCTTCTTCTGGGGCGTCCGCTGCGCTTTTGGTTTCAGGGAAAAAGAGATGGCCCATGAGAAGGCCGCCGGGTGCGGACATAAAGCTCGCGGCGACCAACTGCTCGACTGGAATCCCCATGCCTGCGTATGCTGCGAGCACTGTTCCTGACACGGATGCCATGCCCGAAACCATGATCGCAAAGATCTGCGCCTGGGTGGCGCCTTTGAGATAAGGGCGCAGCGTCAGGGGCGATTCAGCTTGGCTGATAAAGATGTTGGCAATCGCGTTCAGCGACTCAAGCGGCCTCAAGCCGACCATGCGCCGAAGCACAAAGCCGCCAGCCTCGACTACACGCTGCATAATCTGCAGGTGGTACAACACAGCCATCAGCGACGAAAAGAAGACGATAATTGGCAAGACACTGATGAAAAAGCTGACTTTCCCCTCGGGCGGTTGGAGGTCACCAAACACCATATCGACGCCGTATTGGGTGTAACCGAGCAGCACCAAGACCTGGTCGGAGAGGGCCTGCAACCCCGCCTGGCCTGCTGGGATTTTCAGCACCAGGACGGCGATAATGAATTGGAGAGCAAAGGCTCGAAGAGCGACCAGCGGCTTGATCGCACCGCGCTCCGCGGAAAAGGCGATGGCTAAAGCAAAGAGAGCGAACACTCCGATAAAGCCAGAAGCTGTTTGAAGCATATCGTTCACTCAGTCCGTACTCGTGGGAGAAAAGATGGCGCGCTAAGCATTCAAAACCGGCGACACATCAAGCTGCTCAAGAAGGGAGTCAACCAAAGCGCTTGTTTGGAGCCGATACTCGTCTTGGCTCACCACACGATCAGCATGCGCTTTTGAGGGGCTAACGAACTGATCATGCATGGGCCCCACGGTTTGATCGAATTGCTGCCGAACGCTGTCTCCGCTGCGGCCCCGCTGTTCACCGTCGCGGACGATGCGCCGCTTGAGCCTGATCTCGTGCGAGCACTTGATGTAACAGGAAAGATCGAACAGCGCGCGTAGCTGAGGGTCATGAAGGATCAGATGGCCCTCAACGATGATCAGTGGACGCGGCTCCAAACGGTCTGTGCGGTCTTCGCGCCGATGCAAAGCGTAATTGTAAATCGGCACGTCAATGCTTTGGCCGCGTTTCAGCGCATCAAGCTGCTGAGCAAAAAAAGAGAGGTCCAACGCATCCGGATGATCAAAGTTCGGCAGATCCATCTGTGTGCCGTTTTTGAGTGGAATGTTCTTGTAATATCGATCGAGCTGAAGAAGCGCGCTCATCTTTGGCCCTGCACGCTTATGGATGAGGGCGGCCAAAGACGTTTTCCCTGAACAGCTCCCGCCGGCGATGGCGAGAATCTGCGGCCGCAGACCATCTGTGGTCATCACGCTCATGTGCTGTTCGATTCCCTAAACGGCGTTTGGCGTTTAGGTGATTGCGATCATACCCGCAATGACGGCTTGCTGATGCTCAGCGCATCAGGTTGAGCCGCATGCGCCAGCGCAATCCATGAAGCCCAGGTCGCGCGAGGAGAAATTGGCGAGATTGGGCAGGATGTTATCGAGCTCTGTCTCGCCAAGGCCAAACCAGCGACCAAGCGTTGCGGCGTATTGTTCGACGGATGTGGTGGGGATCAACCGGCCTCGACGTCCGGTATACCGTTCTCCGTCAAGATCGAAGTCGGGCATGTCTCCATAGATCGTTTGCCCGTTGACCGCGCCGCCGACGATGAAGTGGTGATTGCCCCAGCCGTGATCTGTGCCATCATCATTACTTAGCGTGGTCCGGCCAAAGTCGGACATCGAAAAGAGCGTAACATCGTTCCAAACGCCAAGATTCAGCATCGCTTGTCTGAAGGCGGTGACGGCTTCTGCTATCTCCACCTGGCGGCCTGGTAGGCTTCCCGCTTGACCCGCATGGGTGTCGAAACCTCCGAGTGTCACGTAAAAGACCTGTCTGTTGATCCCCAGCGAATTGCGGATCGCGATCGACTCGGCAACGCTCGAGAGCTGCCGCGCGAGGCTCGTGTCAGGGAAGAGTTCGACCAAGCCCGTTGGGACATCTGTCTCAAGAGCGTTTCTATACAGATCGGTATTGGTGATACCGCTGGTAACTGCTGCGGCGAGGTCCTGCTCATAAAGGCCTGAATACCCACGCGTGCCTGTCGCCGTCAGGAATCCTCGCACACGATCTCTGCGCGGATCTTGAGCGGACTTATTCCCGAGCAGGCGTCGCTTAGAGAGAATATCGAGCGAGTTGGCGGAAGCGCGGAACTGCCGAATTGTTTCGCCTTCTAAGAAGACATCGTTTGACCGTGCTGTGATCGCAGCAAAGAGAGGATTGATGGAAGGGTCTGAATCCGCAGCTGCCTCAGCGAAAAGGCCGCCCCAACCGCGCTGCGCACCCTCGACGCCGAGCGCCATCCATGTTGACTGCTGATCATTGTGAGAGAAAAGCCGCGATGGCACGTGGGCCGAACCATTCTCATAGGATGTCCGATTTGTAGGTTCGACCAGAGGCCCGACATTCCCCAAAACGGCAAGCTCCCCGCTTTCGAAGAGGTTATGCAGGTCGGCCATGTCTTGCGGCATGCCGAACGTTCGCCCACCAAGATCACCGCTGTTGCTCGCCGACAGCGCCAGAATGTTGTTGCGGTTCCGGCTGGTGATGCTGCGGCTCGTGTAAGACGCAAACATCTCTGCGCGAAGAGTTTCAAGTTGATTGTACGACGTCTGATCAACAGGAAGGATCGTATCCATACCATCGATGCCGCCCTTGAGGAACAGACACACCAAAGCCTTGTACCCTGACGTATCCGCGGCCATGGCCTGAGAGCCGAGCGCTAGACTGCTGACCATTCCCCCGGTTGTTGCGAGTGAAGCTGCAGAGCCTGCAAGAAAGTCGCGGCGGTTGAGTTTGATCACTGTTCTCTATCCTTAGCGAAGAATGCCGTAAGAAGATGAATTCATGATCAGAAGGATTGCGGTTTGCACACGGCGCAATGTATCATCGACATCGATCTCTTCGATCACAATCTCTTCGAGGGCGGAAAGGATTAAAGCTCTGTCCTGATCAGAAAGGGTGCCAGCCGTCATCTGGAGATCGAGTGCATCGAGCAACATGTCCGGGCTGAGACCGAGCGTGATCCAAGAGCTATAGTCCGTCAGGAACACTTCCCCTTTGTCGGTTGCGGAGTTCTCTTGAAAGACCAAGTCCGTTGCAAAATTGGCAAAGGCTATCGAAAGCGCGGAGTTCACAATCTGAAATTCCGGCGCGACAATTCCGGCGTCGCCTGATAATGTTCCCGGTACTGTATAACTAGGCCTATAGAAGTTGAAGACTGAGGGCGAACGCCAGGGGTGTTGGCCCAACCCATCGCTCGACGATGACGTATCGCGGAACATCGAACGGCTCGAATCGATGTCCGTGACGTCGAACGTCCTGACCCATTGAGCAATTTTGATAATGGGCTCACGGATTTTTGTTGAGCCGTCACTTTGGGTACTCGGATCCCCATGAACTGAGGAATCAAGGAGCGTCGCGGCGAGCGTAGCGGCCAGATCGCCTCGCTGTCCGTCGCCAAAGACCTGGCCTGATGGCGCCAGAAAACGGCCCGAGACAAAGGCACTGGCGACGCGCTCAACATATTCAGGGGAGGGGTCACTGGCCGTGAACCGTTGGATAATCTGCCGAGCAACAAAAGGCGGCACATTCGGATGCGCGAAGATACCGTCCAAGGCGAGATCAATGCTCTGCTCGCCCGTCGTGCCTTCCGGAATGGTGATCCCAAGGAAGGACTTCGGACCAAGCTCGTGTTCTTCGGAAAAGAACACCATGGGCTTATAGTCAGCATCAGGATCGGCCTGGTTGGTTTTCTTAAAATTCGGCCCTGCCAGTGAGAGTCCCGTGAACACCCGAGCAAGTCCTTCGATGTCTTCATTTGTGTAGGTTTCGACCGGGTTTCCGTCGGATCCCAATCGAAGCGTGCCGTCTGAATTGAGCTCAACCAAGCCGATGGTGAAAAGCTGCAAAAGCTCCCGTGCATAGTTCTCGTCCGGAAGACTGCCGGTCTCGGGATTGCCTTTTCGGTTTTTCAAATAGGTCAGATATTCGCCCATGGCTGGGCTGTAGGTCACCTCTTCGAGAAGGTCGCGATAGTTGCCGAAGGCATTCCGGGTGAGGATGTCCATGAAATAGGTCATCCGTAATTCATCCGACACCGTATTGTCTGAGACCACGATGATCTGGGAAAGTGCAAACGCCATTCTTTGCCGTAAGGCATCGTCGGCGGCGAATAAGGCGTCCCAGGCAAGATAGGTCTGCGGCTGTCCTTTTAGCTCGTCACCCGCGGCCACGCGATCGACGATGGTTTGTAAAAAGAGCGTTGGTTCCTTGGCCATCTCAGCGGCGATCCAATCGCCGGCATCGGTGCCAACCAAGGTCTCGAGCTCATCAAGGGACGCGCCGAAGCCGGCTTGCAAGAGAAAGCGAGAGACTTCTTTTTCGCATTCGAGGGTCGCATAGGATTGTGTTGTGGTTGGGGTCTGGCCCGGATCTTCGCCGCTTGGTGCGGGCGCACCGCTTTCCTCGCCGCTGGTTTCAAAGCATGCTGCTAAGCCGAGCAAGGCCGCAGCACCAAGGGCGATTTTCAATGATCGATAGGATGTAATATGCATAAGGAAGGTCCGGTATAGGAAGAAAAATAGTCCCAATGGTCCGTTCGTGACTCACGCTCAAAGTCTAACGTATTCTGGGGTTTATCGGCCAACTTGGGCAATTCTGGGGCAGCAATATCTTACCATCTGGAAAGTCCTTCTGCAGATAGGCGGGTATACTGAGCCGTTTGAATAAAATTCGAACGGACCCTTGCCGAGCTGCAATGGCCGATAGCTCATTTATTCAGTCTTGGCTCCATTGGGTGCCATTAAAAATAGTTATACGGAAGGATTAGTCCTTTTGTCGTCGAACGGTAAGGTTTTGAAAAATAGTATACGGAATAAAAAAAGTGGCTGGATGGTCTGATGCGCCGCTCGGAGAGCTGGGCGTCTTGCTTGTCTTGCTAAATCTGACATGGAGGCCAAACTGCCCATTGGCCGGAGTGTGTTATGACCGATGTCTTCTTGATTTCCTTTATTTTTCTTGCCGCGGGCGTGATCGCAGTCCCGATCGCGGCGCGCCTCGGTTTAGGCTCAGTTCTCGGCTATCTCATCGCGGGCATCGCAATCAGCCCCATCTTGACCGCACTGCATGTGGACGTCGTGGCGGTTCAGCACTTTGCCGAGTTCGGTGTCGTGATGATGCTCTTCCTCGTGGGGCTCGAGCTGGAGCCGCCGGTCCTGTGGTCCATGCGCGGGAGGCTGATTGGCCTTGGCGGTGGGCAAGTGACGTTGAGCGCTTTGGGGATCGCGGGTGTCGCCTATGCGTTTGACCTTCCCTGGCAGACGTCGCTCGCGATTGGATTGATCCTTGCGCTTTCCTCCACAGCGATTGTTCTTCAGACGCTCAATGAAAAAGGATTGATGCGGAGCGATGGGGGGCAGGCGAGCTTTTCTGTCCTTCTTTTCCAAGATATTGCCGTCATTCCGATCCTCGCCTTTCTCCCCCTTTTGGCCGTCCCGTTGGTGGGAGCGCACGGCGCAGAGGGGCACGCTGCAGACATCGCGCATGGTCATGGCTCAGATGGAGGCCATGGGGCCGGGATCAGTTTGGTCGACGGGCTCGTGGGCTGGCAGGCTGGCCTCGTCACCCTCGGCGCCGTCTTCGCGGTCTTGATTGGTGGAAGTGTGCTGACCAGGCCGCTCTTCCGTTTGGTGGCCGCGGCCCGTTTGCGCGAGCTCTTCACTGCAGCGGCGCTTTTGATCGTCATTTCGATCGCGCTTCTTATGTCCTTGGTCGGATTGTCGCCAGCGTTAGGCACGTTTCTCGCTGGTGTGGTCTTGGCGAACAGCGAATACCGTCACGAGCTTGAAGCCGACATTGATCCTTTCCGCGGCCTTCTTTTGGGTCTCTTTTTCATCACTGTCGGTGCAGGGATCAATTTCGCGCTGCTCGCCGATAATGTCGCGATGGTCGTTGGGCTTGCGATCGGCGTGATGGCGTTCAAGGCCCTTGTTCTCTTGATGCTCGCGCAGCTCTTCCGGGTTGAAGGGACAGACAAGTGGCTGTTCTCGTTTGGTTTGCCGCAGGCGGGCGAGTTTGGTTTTGTCTTGGTCTCCTTCGCGCTGGCCAACCAGGTTTTGCCGACTGAGACCGCGAGCGTTCTTCAGCTCGTTATCGCCCTCTCGATGCTCGCAACGCCGGGGCTGTTCATTCTCTATGATAAAGTCTTCGCCCATCGCGGCGTGACTGAACAGGAACGCGAGGCTGACGAGATTGATAAGAAAGGTTCTGTGATCGTTGCAGGTTGCGGCCGGATGGGTGTGGTCATCCAAAATATGGTGGATACGGCGGGATTTTCGACGACCGTTATCGACTACAATTCCGGGCAGCTCGAAGCGATGCGCAAGATCGGTGTGCGTGTCTTCTTTGGTGATGCGACCCGGCCGGACCTTCTTAATGCCGCCGGCATCGCGACCGCTAAGGTGCTGATTGTGGCGATCGACGATAAAGAGCAAATCACCGAACTCACACGCTATATCGTCCGGAACTATCCGCATGTGCACGTGATTGCACGGGCGGTTGATCGCTCGCATGTCTACGAGCTTTGGGGCGTGGGATGCCGGGATATCATTCGTGAGACTTATGACAGCTCGCTCAGGATCTCTCGTTCAGCCTACGAAGCATTGGGGGTACCAAGAGACAAAGCAGAGCGGGTGGTGAAAGAGATCGAAACCGTGGACCGCCGCGTGCTGCGTGAGATGGCAGAGTATGTGAAACCCGGGGTCGTCTGGCATCAGAACGAAGAGCTCGTCAAAGCGATCAACGAGGTCCGCGGTCCCCGGATGCAAGAGGCCAGGGAACGCGTCCAGGAGATCTTGAATGAGCGCTAAGCGCGCGTCTCTACCACTTTTCTTTGTAGGGACGCAGGTCGAGCTCGTGGGTCCAAACGGATCGCGGCTGAACGTGCAGTGTCCAGAAGGTTTCCGCGATGGCGACTGGGTCAAGTGACCCATCCTCGCCCAGATTTTCGAGATAGCCAGCAATGGGTGAGGACTTGATCCGGTTGCCATTGATCACCCCGTCGATGATCACGTGAGCGATATGGATTCCTTCGGGCCCATACTCCCGGGCGAGGGATTGGACCAGATTTCGAAGGCCTGCCTTCGCCGAGGCAAAATGCCCAAAATTGGCTCGCCCACGGATCGAACCTGACGCACCGGTAAAGAACAGAGACCCACGCTCTTGTTTGCGCAGGATGGGTACGGCGTGGTGCGCGGTCAGGAACCCGCCAAAACATCCTGACTTCCAAAAACTCGTGAATTGATCCGGTGTCAGATTTTCGAACGGGATCGGCATGTTGTTGCCGGCATTGTAGATCACAGCGGCCACAGGCTCGCCGATCTCGTTCACCCGGGCAAAGAGGTTCGCCATATCCTCCTCAGACGCCACATCAGAGCGATTGGCTTCAGCGGATCCGCCAGCGTCACGCACCGCTTGAGCTGTCGCTTCGACTTTCTCCAGCGTCCGCCCACTCGTGATGATGTGATAGCCTTCTTTTGCAAAACGGAGGGCGAGGGCACCTCCTACGCCGTCCGGTACGCCGGCTCCTACGATGACAACGGTCTCAGCCATGTTGTCCTCCCTTTTCGTGTTGGCCGGAACGTGGGCCTGGTTTGGCCATCATCCAATGGCGCAGCTGCCAAAAGTGAACATGATCGTCAGTGGAAATCGCGGCTTTTGGGGATAACCCTGACATTGCGGGGGTGGCGCGAGCCATGGGGCGTCTCCGGCACGGGCCGCTGCACCTCATCGGTGGGGCAGAGGACGCCTTTCAAAGGATCGTTGGCCACGTCCTCGGACAGGAGGTTGATGTCTTGGGTCCGGTCAAAAAGCCGTTGCGCAACGATATGGGTGACATTGTCGGCGCGTTGCACATGGCCATGCACCTCAATAATGCGTGCACCCATCACCACGGGCCGGTAGCGCTGAAAGACCTTTTGCCAGACCACCAGATTGGCCACGCCTGTTTCATCCTCAATGGTGATGAACACCACGCCGTGGGCTGATCCTGGTCGCTGGCGGATCAGAACGAGCCCGGTTGTCCGCACCCATCTGCCATTCGGCGCTGTCACAGCCTGTTCTGTACTGATGATCTTTTTCCTCTGATAATGAGGCCGCAAAAACGAAAGAGGATGCGCCTTTAAAGAGAGGCGCATGGTTTGGTAGTCCTGCACCACCTCTTCGGACAGTGGCATCGCGGGAAGGCTGACGTCTTGATCCTGGCTTTGCTCGGATTGCTGCGCTGCTGCGAACAAAGGCAGTGTCTCTTTGGCAGGCTCGCCAAATGTCGCCCACAGAGCATCCCGGCGGGTGACATGCATCGAGCCAAAGGCGTCTCCCGCGGCTAACAACTCCATGGTGCGCCGCTCAAGACCTGCGCGGGACCGCAGCTCTGAAGGTGTCTGATAGCCGTGACCACGACGGCGTATCATCTTGTCGATCTGATCTTCACGCACCCCATCGACCTGGCGAAACCCGAGGCGCACAGCGAAGGCGCCTGTCTCCTGCTGCTCCATGAGGTTATCCCAATCAGAAGCATTCACATCGGCAGGCAGGACCTCCACCCCATGCTCTTGGGCATCACGGACGATTTGCGCGGGCGCGTAAAATCCCATGGGCTGGCTGTTCAAGAGCGCTGTGCAGAAGATATCGGGGTGGTGGCATTTCAGCCAGGAGGAGACATAAACCAAAAGCGCAAAGCTGGCCGCATGGCTTTCGGGGAATCCGTACTCACCAAAACCTTTGACCTGATCAAAACAGCGTTCCGCAAAGACCCGTTCATAGCCGCGGCTCACCATGCGTTCGACCATCATGTCTTGGTAGTTCTGGATCGTTCCGACCTTACGGAAAGTCGCCATCGCGCGCCGTAAGCCATTGGCCTCTTCAGGGGTGAACTTCGCAGCATCGATGGAGATCTGCATGGCCTGCTCTTGGAAGAGAGGCACACCGAGGGTCCGTTTCAGGATGGCCTCAAGCTCATCAGGCGGACCAAATGAAGGATCAGGGCTAGGGTAGCTCGGTACCTCAAGTTTTTGCCGGCGCCGCAAATAGGGGTGGACCATATCACCCTGGATCGGTCCTGGACGGACGATCGCTACTTCAATCACAAGGTCATAAAAGCACCGGGGTCGAAGGCGCGGGAGCATGTTCATCTGGGCACGGCTTTCCACCTGAAAGACGCCCAGGCTATCTCCCCGGCAGAGCATGTCATAGGTCGCCTTATCGCCTTGGGGGATCGAGGCGAGGTTGTGCTTAATGCCCTTATGCGCCCGCAAAAGATCAAAGGCCTTGCGGATACAGGTCAGCATGCCGAGGGCCAGGACATCAACCTTCATAATTCCAAGAGCGTCGATATCATCCTTATCCCACTCAATAAAAGTTCGATCCTCCATCGCCGCATTGCCAATAGGAACTGTCTCCACGAGGGGTCCTTGGGTCAGGACAAAGCCGCCCACATGCTGTGAGAGGTGACGGGGAAAACCGATCAGCTGGCGGATGAGGATCAAAGCCAGTCGCAATGTGGGATTGGTGGGGTCGAGCCCCTTCTTCTTCATGTCGCCTTCGTTGACGTCGCTGCCAAAGCTTCCCCACACTGTCCCCGCAAGGCTTGAGGCAATATCCTGGCTCAGCCCTAGGGCTTTGCAGACCTCGCGGACGGCTGAGCGCGGGCGGTAGCTGATGACGGTCGCGGTGAGGGCAGCGCGGTGGCGGCCATACCGTTCGTAGACATATTGAATGACCTCTTCGCGCCGTTCATGCTCGAAATCGACATCGATATCGGGCGGCTCTTTTCGTTCTTTGGAAAGGAAGCGTTCAAAAAGAAGGCTCGATGTGGCGGGGTCCACGGACGTGATGCCGAGGCAGAAACAGACGGCTGAGTTCGCAGCTGATCCGCGGCCCTGGCAGAGGATTTCCTTCGCCCTCGCCCAAGCGACAATGTCGTGGACGGTCAAAAAATAAGGTGCGACCTCAAGGTCACTGATCAGCCGCAACTCCTTTTCAAGATGCCGGCGGACAGAGGCAGGAACACCGTCCGGATAACGCCAATCAGCGCCTTGCCAGGTGAGATCCTCGAGATGCTCTTGCGGGGTCTTGCCGGTTGGGACGGGTTCGTCCGGATAGCAATAGGACAGCTCATCAAGGGAGAATTGGACGGCATTGGCGATGATCTGCGTTTGCGCGAGCGCATCCTCATATCCGCGAAAAAGCCGCGCCATCTCCTCCGGCGCTTTCAAGTGACGCTCCGCATGCGCCTCTAACCTGTAGCCAGCCTCGTCAATGGTGCAGCCTGCGCGGATGCAAGTAAGCACATCTTGGAGGGGGCGCCGTTCAGGCGCGTGATAGAGCACGCCGTTCATCGCGGCCAAAGGAATGCCGCAGTGCTGGGCAAGGTTTGCCAGTTGTCCCAAGCGTTCCCGGTTGCGACCGTGATAGCCATAGCTGATCCCCAGCCACAGGCGGCGAGGCCACCAGCGGGCGAGGGTTTTTAAGT
>CAWUIJ010000016.1:0-31466 GCA_963922235.1 uncultured Parvularcula sp.
CCAGCCTGCTCATGCGCTCCACCCGGATCGTGTAGCGACGATCACGCTCTCGAAGCTCGATTTCTTCAAGCACACCGGTGACAGTCACAGGCTGAAAGCCATCGGGCACGATGGGCGCTTTCACATGCTCTGCTCTCAGAGCGATCAGCGCCATGCCTGCGAAGAAGCAAGCTCCGAGGCGTGATCCGTAGACAACCCAAAGCTGATGGCGCCTCTCTCCGATGATCCAGAGCATGACAAACACGGCCGTGAGCAGAGCGGAAAGCAGCAAGGATGGCGGCTCATCCGCGTGAAGCCAGAGGGCTGATCCGGCGACCATTAGGCAGGGCGCGAGCAGAATGAACCGCCCCTCCTCCTGGTCGGCCCATCGCCGAATGAGCGCGCCCATCGCACCGCTTCGCCAAAGCCGCTTGGCCGCGAGCGGTAACGCCTTTAGGTGCGCGAACTCTTGCCGTTCTGAGGATGACATGACCGCTCAAGCTAAGCCTATCGTGACCCGCTTCGCTCCGTCCCCGACGGGCTATCTGCATATCGGCGGCGCACGCACAGCGTTGTTCAGCTGGCTTTATGCACGCGGCGCGAGCGCACCGGAAGGCTCAAAATTTCTCCTGCGCATCGAAGACACCGACCGCGCTCGCCATAATGAGGAAGCCGTCACCGCGATCCTCGACGGCCTGACTTGGCTGGGCATCGACTGGGACGGCGAGCCGATCAGCCAGTTTGCCCGCGCCGATCGCCATGCTGAGGTGGCACAGCAGCTCCTCGCCGAGGGAAAAGCTTACAAATGCTGGCTTGCAGGGGATGCCCTTGATGCCGCCCGAGCGGAAGCCCGCGAAAAAAACATTCGCTTCACGAGCCCCTACCGCGACGGCGGAGAAGGCGAAGGGCCCGCCTCTATCCGCCTCAAGGCGCCCCTCGACGGCGAAACAGTGATCCAGGACGCAGTGCAGGGCGAGGTCAAATTCCCCAATCAAAGCCTCGACGATATGGTGCTGCTCCGCTCCGACGGCACGCCCACCTACATGCTCGCCGTTGTGGTCGATGACCATGACATGGGCATCACCCACGTCATTCGCGGCGACGATCACTTGATCAATGCCGGTCGCCAGCAGCAGCTTTATGAAGCGCTCGGCTGGGATGTGCCTGTCTGGGCCCATGTACCGTTGATCCACGGCAATGATGGCAAGAAACTCTCCAAGCGCCATGGCGCCCTGGGCGTCGAAGCCTATCGCGACGAGGGCTACCTGCCCGAAGGTCTGATGAACGGCCTTCTGCGGATGGGTTGGAGCCACGGCGATGACGAGATCATCCCCACCGCCAAAGCGCTCGAATGGTTTGATCTCAAGGGCTTAGGCAAAGCGCCAGCGCGCCTTGATCCGGAGAAGCTGGCATCGACCAACGCGCATTATGTCGAAGCCCTTCCTGAGACCGACTTCGTCGATGCCGTAAGCCCGTTCCTCGAGACCAAGCCCTCCGAAGCGCAATCTGCGATGCTCACCCGCGGCGCGCCGTTCTTGAAATCGCGCATGAAACTGCTCGCCGACGCATCGGCCGCAGCGGGCTTTGTGTTGCTCGAACGGCCCTTCGACATCACCGGTAAGGCTGCAAAACCGCTCAAAAAAGAGGGTGCAATCGATCAGCTGACCGCACTCAAGGATCTCCTTGAAGGGCAGGACGATTGGTCGCCCACCGCACTCGACGAGCGGTTGCAAGCCTATGCGGAGGCTGAAGGCATCGGTTTTGGCCAGGTGGGTCCTCCCTTGAGGGCCGCTCTGACCGCAGGCCAGCCGTCCCCGAGCATTGGCGAGACCCTTCATACCCTCGGAAAAGACGAGGCGTTGGCCAGGATTCATCAAGCCTTAAGCAAGAACTCATCTTAAGGTTGTAACGTCGACGTCACAACCGGGTTTCTCGGACTTGCAGACCGAAGCGGAGTCACTATTGTCGCGCTGCAAAATGAGGCGCGTCCAAACGGCCGCAAAGCCCACCCCGGTAAGTGCAATCGGGCACAAATGCCGTGCGAGGAGAACGATGATGGAAAGCAAACTTCAAGAGGCCGGAACCGCCACTTACGACGGCCAGGAGCTTCCGGTGTATCGCGGCACCCACGGCAATGACGTGGTCGATATCCGCAAGCTGACCGGCGCCACCGGCAAATTCACCTTCGACCCAGGCTTCACATCCACAGCGTCTTGCGAAAGCCAAATCACCTATATCGATGGCGGCGAAGGCACGCTTCTTTATCGCGGCTATCCAATTGAGCAGCTGGCGGAGAACACGGACTTCATCGAGACAGCTTATCTGCTTCTCGAAGGCGAGCTGCCGACGAAAGACGAGTGCGCGCAGTTCCGCCACGACATCACCTACCACACGATGCTCCACGAGCATTTCATGAAGTTCTTCGACGGCTTCCGTCGTGATGCGCACCCCATGGCCATCATGTGCGGCGCGGTCGGTGCCCTTTCAGCGTTCTATCACGACAGCACGGACGTGAACGATCCGCATGAGCGCAAAGTCGCGATTCACCGCATGATCGCGAAGATGCCGACCATCGCTGCGATGGCTTACAAATACACGGTCGGCCAGCCGTTCGTTTATCCTCGGAACGACCTTCACTACACTGAGAACTTCCTTAACATGTGCTTTGAGGTTCCAGCCGAGAAGTACAACATCGATCCCGTCCTCGCCCAGGCGCTCGACAAGATCTTCATCCTGCACATGGATCACGAGCAAAACGCATCGACCTCGACGGTTCGCCTTGCTGGCTCATCAGGCGCCAACCCATTTGCTTGTATCGCTGCTGGTATCGCTTGTCTTTGGGGCCCTGCTCACGGCGGCGCCAACGAAGCAGCTCTCAACATGCTGATGGAAATCGGCTCGGTCGATAAAATCGGCGAGTATGTCGGCAAAGCGAAAGACAAGTCCGATCCGTTCCGCCTCATGGGCTTTGGCCACCGGGTCTACAAAAACTACGACCCGCGCGCGAAAGTGATGCAGAAGGCTTGCCACGAAGTGCTCGGCACACTGGGCATCAAAGATCCCCTGCTCGATGTCGCAATGGAGCTGGAGAAAATCGCTCTTGAGGACGAGTACTTCGTTGAGAAGAAACTCTATCCGAACATCGATTTCTACTCAGGCATCACACTCCGTGCACTGGGCTTCCCGCCTTCCATGTTCACGCCGCTCTTCGCGCTCGCACGGACGGTCGGCTGGATCGCGCAGTGGCGTGAGATGCTGGAAGACCCAAGCCAGAAAATCGGTCGCCCACGCCAGATCTACACCGGCGCTGCGCAGCGCGACTTCGTTCCGATGAGCGACCGCTAAATCTGGCTGCTTCGCATTTTTGCCCTGCTGGACAGGGCAAAGATGCTGCATGATCAGCAGTTTGTAACAGAGCTGATGTTGCGACTTGATATCTCAATGGGCGCAATTATGTGGGTGGTCCGCTGCTCATCGATGAGCGCCTCTTGGGACTATCTCTCATGGCAAGTTCGACAGAAGTGCTCCGCCAACCGACCATCGGCATCCTTGGCGGCACGAGCCACATCGTCACCCCCGCCTATTATCAGCTGATCAATCAGGCTGCGCGCGACCACCACGGCGGCGACCATATCGCCGAGACCTTGGTTGCGGGCATGAACTACGGAAACATTCGTGCCTATCTCGAAGCCGGTGATTGGGAGGGCATGACACGGTATGCAGCATCAAAGATTGATGCTCTCGAAGCAGCTGGCGCCGACCTGATCATCGGCACATCCAACACAGCACACCTCGTCATGGCCGATGCGATGCAAGGTCGAAGCACGCCGTTCCTCCCCATCACCAAACCTGTTGGCGAGGCCATTGCCGCACAAGGCCTTAAGAAGGTCGCGATCTTCGGCACCCAGACCACCATGCAAGGCGGCAAGGTGATGAACGAGATCGCGGAGATTTCGGGTGCAGAGATCATTGCACCGCGGCCGGATGAGCAAACTGAGATCCACCGCATCATCTTTGAAGAGCTGTGCGAGGAAAAATTCCTTGAGAGCTCCCGGCAGCGCTACCGAGAGATCGCCTTACGGATGAAAGAGGACGAGGGCGCCCAAGGCCTCATCCTTGGCTGCACCGAGATTTTCCTCCTGATCGAGCAGTCGGACCTGCCCGAGCTTTCGGTGCTAGCGACGGCGAAACTCCACGCCGAAGCCGCCGTCGATCTGCTTCTCACAGGGGTCTAGAGAAAAGAAGCGATGTCGCACCGCGAATGATGGCGGAGCGGCATTGGCGCGCTAAACTCTCTCCATGAACGCTGCGCCGACGATCGAGACGATCTCCACGTTGAAGGATCTACCCAAGGACACGTGGGATTCCTTGGCCAATCCCGCCGATCAGCCGTTCGATCCCTTTCTCTCTTGGGATTTCCTTGAGGCGCTTGAAGCCTCCGGGTCTGTACGCGCGGAGACGGGATGGCAGCCTGCCCACCTCGCCCTCAAACATGATGACGCGATCAAGGGCGTGACCCCCGCTTATCTCAAGGGCCACAGTCGCGGCGAGTACATCTTCGACAACGCCTTTGCGAATGCTTATATGCAGGCAGGCGGACGATATTATCCAAAACTCCTCTCCGCTGTTCCGTTCACACCTGCGACTGGACGCCGGCTTCTCGCCCCAAGCGCAAAGGACCGTGCGCTGCTCGCCACTGGCGCCATCCGCGCGGCAGAGCAGATGGGCCTCTCTGGCGCCAATCTCAATTTCCTCACCGTCGAGGATGCGCAGCAAGCGGAAGATCAAGGCTTCGCCATTCGCTATGGTGAGCAATACCATTTCGAGGACAGAGGATACGGCGACTGGAATGGCTTCCTGGACGCCCTCGCCTCACGCAAACGGAAAGCGCTCAAAAAGGAACGGAGCGCTATTGCCGAGGGGGACCTGACCATTGAATGGGTCACAGGCACGGACATCACGGAGGAACACCTCGATGCCTTCTGGTGGTTTTATCAGGACACCGGCGCCAGGAAGTGGGGCACACCCTACCTAACACGCACTTTCTTTACGCTGATTGCTGAGCGTATACCCGAACATATGCTTTTCATCATGGCCAAGCGCGATGACCGCTATGTCGCTGGAGCGCTCAACATGATCGGCGGGGAAACTCTGTTCGGCCGCTATTGGGGCTGTACAGAGCATATTCCCTTTTTGCATTTCGAGCTCTGCTACTACCAAGCCGTCGACTTCGCACTGGCGCACGGACTGAAACGTGTCGAAGCCGGCGCCCAGGGCGAGCACAAGATCGCGAGGGGGTACGAACCTGTGGTCATCCGCTCTGGCCACCGGATGACTGATCCTGGCTTTCAAACAGCGATCGAGGATTACCTCGACCGTGAAAAACGCCAGGTGGAGTCTGATATCGACCTTCTCAAAGGCTACACGCCGTTTAAAAGGAGCGAGTGAGAGAAATCGCCCGTTTCTATGATGCTGAGGAAGCCAAGGTGGCCGCTGGCTTTCTTCGCGCCCAAGGCTTCGCGATTATCATTCCCGAAGAGCACCATCTGGGCTCGTCTCCGCACTTGAGCTTCGCGGTTGGCGGCTACCGCTTGCTGGCGTCTCGTGAGGAGGCGCATATGGCGACGATGGCACTCGCGGAAAAGCAGACAAAACCCAAGCATGACGCTTGCGAGGCGTGCGGTGGAACTGATATCCGGCGGCAACGTCATCGCTGGCTTCCACTTGCCGTATTCTTGTGGTTGGCCAGCACCCCTTTCGCGCCGGCCAAATCAACGCTTCGTTGCAAGACATGCGGTCATGAATGGAAAGACAAAGACGATGAGTCTTGAGACCACCTACGATCCCGATAACATCTTTGCCAAGATTATTCGTGGAGAAATGCCAAAAGTTGCCGTCTATGAAGACGAGAGCACCCTGGCGTTTATGGATGTCTTTCCTCAATCCGAAGGCCATACGCTGGTCATCCATAAACGTGCAGAGGCGGTCAATTTTCTCGATCTTCCGCCGGAGGCCTTAGCTAAGGTCATCGCCACGACACAGAAGGTATCACGCGCCGTGGTGAAAAGCCTGAACCCGGATGGTTTCCGGATCGTCCAATTCAATGGCGACGCAGCGGGCCAGACCGTCTACCACACCCATATGCACATCATCCCCATGTGGAACGGCCGTGCGCTCGGCCGCCATGCTGAGGGCATGGCGCCTGCGGATGAACTCGAAGCGACAGCCGCAAAGATTCGCAATGCCCTCTGATCAGCTCAAAGACCGTATCGTTCTCGTCACTGGCGCCAGTCGCGGCATCGGCAAGGCTGTGGCCCTTGAAGCTGCAACCCGCGGCGCAACTGTCATCGCCCTCGCCCGTACCGTTGGCGGGCTTGAAGAGCTCGATGACGAGGTCAAGAGTGTCGGCGGCAAAGCCGTTCTCATCCCTGCCGATCTCAGCGATGAAGCCTCACTGACGAGGCTACCGAGTGCTCTTGATGAACGCTTCGGCCGCCTTGATGGTTTGGTGCTGAATGCCGGGCTGCTTGGGCCTTTGACACCGATCGCCGATATCTCAGGCCGGGAATGGCATGAGACATTGACGGTTAATCTGCATGCGAATTTAGCGCTCTTGAAGCTGCTGGACCCGCTTCTTTTGAAGTCCGATGCGGGCCGCGTGGTCGGGGTCACCTCGCGGGCTGCGCGCACCCACAAACCTTATTGGGGTGCTTACGCGGCCAGCAAAGCGGCCTTCGATGTTCTCGTCCGAACCTACGCCTCAGAACATGAGGAGACCAAAGTACGGGCCAATCTTCTCGACCCCGGCCCAACCGCAACGGATATGCGTGCGAACGCGATGCCCGGCGAGGATCCTGGGACCATCACGCCGCCAAAAGCCATCGCGGAATGGGTCGCAGATCTTCTCGATCCGGCCACAGACAAAAATGCAGAGATTGTGGTCTTTCCGCGCCCCGACGGGGTCTAAGACAGCTTACTCGGCAGCGATCCGATCGATCGTTTGCTCACCACGCGCAAGCCGGCACTCATTCCAAAGAGCATCAAGCGCCTCGACGAGGTGCTCCACATGCTCTTCTGTGTGAAGCGGGGTCGGTGAGAAGCGAAGACGCTCTGTACCCTTTGGAACTGTTGGATAATTGATTGGCTGCACATAGACGCCGTAATCGTTCAGCAGACGATCGGATACACCCTTGCAGTGCACAGGGTCACCGACGAACAGGGGCACAATGTGGCTCTCGCTCGGCATGACTGGCAAGCCGCGTTCTTCCAGCGCCATCTTGAGATGCGCAGCCCGCGCCTGATGGGTCTCACGAAGCTCTTGCGCCTCTTTCAGGATGCGGACGGATGCCAATGCACCTGCAACCAAAACCGGTGACAGCGCCGTCGTGAAAATGAAGCTCGACGCATAAGAACGGACAGCATCGATCAACGCTGCTGAGCCAGAGATGTAACCGCCCATGACGCCGACGGCCTTGCCGAGGGTTCCCTCGATGCAATCGATCTGGTCTGCGACGCCGTCTCGTTCAGCCACGCCGCCGCCGCGTTTGCCGTAAAGGCCCACGCCGTGCACTTCATCGAGATAGGTGAAGGCGCCGTATTTCTTCGCGACCGCCGCGATCTTTCCGATCGGCGCGATATCGCCGTCCATCGAATAGACGCTTTCAAACGCCACAATTTTCGGCTGGTCAGCAGGCAGACCGGCGAGCAGCTCTTCCAGATGCTCCACGTCATTGTGGCGCCAGATCATCTTCGGTCCGCGGCCACCGCGAATGCCTTGGATCATCGACGCATGGTTCAGCTCGTCCGAAAGAATGACTGCGCCTGGCAGCAGTTTCGCCAAGGTCGAAAGCGTCGCCTCGTTGGAAATGTATCCGGAGGTGAAAAGAAGGGCCGCTTCTTTACCGTGCAGATCAGCAAGCTCTTGCTCGAGCAAGACATGGTAGTGGGTCGTGCCCGCGATGTTCCGGGTGCCACCAGCACCGGCGCCGACATGGTCGACGGCATCTTTCATCGCCGCGAGAATGTCTTCGTTCTGACCCATGCCGAGATAATCGTTCGAGCACCAAACCGTGATTTCTTCGGCGCTTCCGTCATTCTTGTGGATCAGCGCCTGAGGAAACCGGCCGCGAATGCGCTCGAGATCGGCAAACACACGATATCGACCTTCGTCGCGGATCGCATCGAGAGAGTCTTGGAACGCGGTTTGGTAATCGAACGCCATGTTGCCCCGGTAGCACAAAGCCACTTATCAGTGACATAAGTAATATCGCTGAGCCCTAGCGACACCGTCGATAAGGCGCCGGGTGACACGGCGTCGCTGCAGCAGATTAGAGTTGGTAGCGGATCTGGTCGGCCCAGAAGCGCTCAAGACGATCCAGTGTCAGATTGGTGCCGTTCATCATCTCAGTGGACACATCACCCACTTTTTCAAGCGAGGCGAGATGACGAGCGAAAAGCGCATCGATCTTGTCGCGGATATCGAAGCCTGACTGCGTAAGCGAGACACGGACTGAGCGGCGGTCACGATCCGAACGCGCGTGGGAGATGTATCCAGCCTCGACCAGCTTCTTCAGATTGTAAGACACGTTCGAGCCGAGATAGTGACCACGGCTCCGAAGTTCGCCAGCTGTGAGCTCGTTGTCACCGATGTTGTAAAGAAGAAGCGCCTGCACGGCGTTGATATCGGATTGATCAACGCGCTCGAGCTCGTCCTTAATCACGTCCAGCAATTGGCGGTGCAGACGCTCGATAAGGGTGAGAAGCCGATGATAGACAGGCTGAATTTCCGTGTCTTCTGTCACGCTGTCCAGCTGGTGTGTCGATGCTTGATTTTGCATGTCTTCCGTCTGCCCGTCTTGGGTGTGAGCTGTTTTCATACCCACACTAGACCCATCACAGTGAAAAAATTCCCAACAACTTTCGACACAAGATCCTTTTTCTTAGGAGTTTATTCTCTAAAAGTGTACCCGTATGCTTAACAACCACGGTACTTTTCCTACCACCCGCCTTCGTCGTCTTCGCCAAACTGCGGCGCTGCGCAACCTCAACCGTGAACAAGCGCTGGATCCAGGCTTTTTCATTCAAGCAGTGATCATCCGCGACGAAGGTGATCCTGCATCCATTGCAGGCATGTCCGGCGTGGAAAGACTGACAATCGATGAGGCATGTTCCCTGGCCGAGCGTGTAGCATCGAAGAAGATCGGGGGGTTGGCATTATTTCCTTATACACGACCTTCAGATCGCGATGCCGCAGGCAGCGGGGCCTTCGATAACGAGAACTTGATGTGCCGCGCCGCCAAAGCGATCAAAGCGGCCGTGCCCCAGTCTCTTCTCATCGGTGATGTGGCGCTCGATCCCTATACAGATCATGGCCATGATGGACTGATGGATGAGACCGGCATCATCATGAATGATGAAACGGTCGCGCGCCTCGAAGAGCAAGCCATCGTGCTCGCCCGCGCCGGCTTCGATGTCGTGGCACCGTCGGACATGATGGATGGTCGGATCGGAACCATCAGGGCGGCTTTGGACAAAGCAGAGCTCACCGACACAGTCATTTTGTCCTATGCTGTGAAATACGCCTCAGCTTTTTATGGCCCATACCGTGCAGCCGTCGGCTCAGGCGGCGTTCTCCAAGGTGACAAGGCGACCTATCAGATGGATCCGGCCAATGCGCTGGAAGGCCTGCGCGAGGCGGCGCTTGACGTGCAAGAAGGCGCGGACATGCTGATGGTGAAACCTGGGCTTCCCTATCTCGACATGGTCACGCGGGTGAAGGAAACTTTCGGCCTACCGACGGTCGCTTTTCAGGTGTCAGGTGAGTACGCCATGCTCAAAAGCGCAGCGGATGCAGGCGCTATGGATTTCGACCGTGGGCTGATGGAAAGCCTCATGTGCTTCCGCCGGGCCGGCGCAGATGCCGTCATCACCTACGCCGCGGAAAGAGCGGCTGAGCTCTTATCAGCTTAAGGCTGAACAATCTTGCTCAGATAGCGCTCTTTGGTGGTCTTCGGCTTTTCCGTTCGAGCAGGCTCCACCCGGCCACCAATGCCCACGGACCATGAGGCCGCATCAGGAGAAAGTGCGGCCATACCCCCAACGCTGAACGCGCTTACTTCGTCCGCATCAGAATAAACGAAATACTGTCTGATATCATACATGCCAAAAAGGACACCGCACACGCTGGAAGGTATGAACTCCTCGCCGCAGCCCCGCGTTAAAGTCGCGATTGTCCGTTCACCAGCCAATCTATAGGAAGCAGACGCGTGACTATCATAGCCGATCTCCGCGATGGTTTGGATCATGCTTTGGAAATCGATGTCACTGAGCATCTCCATGGGAGCTGCGATACCAGCCAGCTGCTCATTGCTAGCGCCGCGCTCAGCTTCAATCAGCACACCGAATAAATATCGGAACTCAGGCCACTCGCTCAAGACCCGCAAAGCGTCCTGATTGCCTTGATACAACTCGCTGAGCTGTCCGTCTTCTCTGGAGGCACCAGCTAGGAAAGGGTCGCTCATCAGCGTCATCATCGATGCGTAGGCGAAGTTGATAGCAAATGGCTCAGAACGGATCGCAAGGCGCGGCGCAGCCAAGTAAAGATCAACGGTGGGTTCGTAATAGGATCGATCCCGAGCAAAGTGAGCGACATCCACATACATGGTCATCAGCTCGCCTTCCATGAAGGCCCTATCGCCAGAGGTAATCTGGTAACTGATCAATTCTTCGAAGGTTTCAGCCTCTGAGGCTGTTCCGGTCAAATTCGCGGCAAAGACACTCAACTCGCTCGAAGCGTGGTCCAGTGCCTCACGCACACCTTGTTCAAGCTCCTGGAGCTCCTCATTCGTCGCCTCTCCGGCGAACTCAGCGAAGCTGATCTCTTCAGAGATTTCGCTCAATCGAAGTGAAATGTCGCGCTTGGTGTCGCTGAAGCGGCGCTGCAAGGCCACGAACCCGAAGATCTCGTTACCGCGCTCCGCGAACTCTCTGCTAACAATATCCTCAGCAGTCGAACGGATCTGCTGGTTCACGAAATAAAGCCCAGCACCGCCGATCGCTGTCAATAACGTCACAGCACCGAAAAGGATCGCGGTGAAACGACCAGTCAGTTTTGATGCTGCCGCCGCCGCGGCTGCATCAATCATCGCGTCATGCTGCTCACCTGGAGCGCCCTTTGTCGACTGAGACCGTTTTTTCCCAGTTTTTGCATACGACGCCGTTGTGGTCGGGCGCAATTTCCTCAACTCACCCTGATCTTGATATCGCCGCATATCCAAAAGTCCCCCAGGAATGACCCCTAGGGCAGAGTTAAATGGCGCAGGCCAGAACGAGTCAATTGGGAAGCGGCTTCACTTAATGCGAAATCGTTGGCCCTGTGACGTACTGGCGACCGGCGTAGATAAGAGGCTCGCCGGGCCTGCTGTCGAAATGAACGATTTCGCCGATAAGGATCGTGTGATCACCGACCTTGAAGCGTTCGGCAACCCGGCAGTCGAATCCTGCAAGCCTTCCCTCAAGCAGTGGCGCGCCGGTGCGGAAGGCGGTGCCCTCGCCGTCGGCAAAAGCATGCCGGCCTGGTGTCGCAAAGCGGTCGGACAAATGCTGCTGATCGCTCGCAAGGATACTCACTGCGTAGTGATCGACGGATAAAAAGGCATCAGCGATGCTGGTTTCATCCGCCAAACACCACGACACCAGAGCAGGCTCGAGAGAAACGGAGGAAAAGCTATTCACCGTAATGCCTTGTGCCGGGCCAGTTTGCGGCTGGCACGAAACCACTGTCACTCCAGTGGAAAAGCAGGCGAAAGCGTTTTTGAGCGGGCGATAAGGATCATTCACCAGCGGGCAAATAGGCAATGCAACCTTGAACGTCTATAAGCGAAGCGTCACACAGTGCGCTTCACGCGCGCTCTTTGGTCATTTGGACGGACCAATCAGGATTTCAGGCCCCCACCCATGAGCTTAGAATCAATCTTCGACCAATGGGCGATGTGGTACACTCTTGTGGTGATCACAGGCACAATCGTCGCTTATGCCTCTGATCGCTTCACGCTCGAGCTGGTGTCGGGCGCCGCGCTCGCGGCGATCCTTCTACCCTTTTCCCTGATCCCTTATGTCGAAGCAGAAACCGGCGAGACCTTGCTCAGCGCGCAAATCCTGCTCGCTGGGTTCGCGAATCCCGCGCTCTTCGCCGTCTTGGGCCTCCTGATCGTTGGCCAGGGCATGTACCAGTCGGGCGCCCTTGAATATCCGACGCGCGTGCTCGTCCGCGCCTATGATAAGTTCAAGGTGCTGGCGGTAGCCGCGATTTTTGCCTTCATCGTTGTGGTGAGCGCGTTCCTCAACAACACGCCGGTGGTTGTGATGTTTGTGCCGATCATGGCCGCCATTGCCAGCCAAGGGGGCATGCCGACCTCGCGCCTCATGATGCCCTTGAGCTTCATGTCGATCCTGGGCGGCATGTGCACCACGATCGGCTCATCGACGAACCTACTTGCTGTCGAAGCTTTTGAAATTGCTTCTGGAACCAGGCTCGAATTCTTCGCGCTGATGCCGATGGGCTTGGTGCTCCTGGGCGTCGGTAGCCTCTATATGTTGGTCGCGGTGCGCTACATTCTCCCCAACCGCTCGGGCCCCGAAGACCTTGAGGAAAGGGACGGGCGACAGTTCGTAGCGCAGATCAGCATTGATCGCGGCAATCCGCTCATCGGCCAGGGCGCAACGGCCGGGCAGTTCAAAGACTTGCCCGACATCACAGTCCGCATGATCCAACGACGCGACGAGGTCATCCTTCCGCCCTTCGATGATGTGAAACTGCGTCTTCACGATAAGTTGATCGTCGCCGCCACGCGCGATGCCCTCACCAACCTTCTGCGGAAGCGGCCGGAAATCCTCGATAGCTTCATGAGCGAGGTCGAAACGCTCGAAGGTGCCTCAGGCGAACTCACCATGGTCGAAGCGGTCGTTGCGCCGGGCTCGCGGATCATCGGGCGATCGATCAATCAGATCCGGTTCCGCTTTCAGACCAATTGCGTGATTGTGGGCATGCAGCGTCGCTCGCGGATGATCAGGGCTGAACTGGCGTCGATTAGGCTCGAAGCCGGCGATGTTCTCTTGATCCTGGGCGACCGCTCTGACGTCCGCGCTCTGCGCAGCGACCGAGACATCTTGATGCTCGAGCGATCGATGCAAGAGCTGCCGGACCCTCAACAGGCGCGATGGGCCGCAGGCATCTTCGTCGCGATTGTGGGCGTAGCAGCAACCGGGACCCTCCCTATTTCTGTCGCGGCAGTCATCGGGGCGTTCTTGATGGTGGCTGCTGGCTGTCTCAACGTCCGCCAAGCGGCCCGCGCCATCGACCGACGGGTCTATCTGCTCGTCGGCGTGGCTTTGGCTATGGGTCTTTCTCTCGACCGAACGGGCGGCGCCGACTTTATTGCGTCAGGCATCACCCCGCTCGCTGAGAACGGCGGGGTGACCGTCCTCCTCGCGGTGATTTTCATCCTGACAGCCGTGCTGACCAACGTGTTGAGCAACAATGCGACGGCCGTGCTTCTCACCCCTATTGGTGTGAGCACAGCGACGGCCGCCGGGATCGAGCCCATCGTCGTCGTCCTCACCATCATCTATGCGGCCAACTGCTCGTTTGCGACGCCTGTGGCCTATCAGACCAACCTGTTGGTGATGGGGCCTGGACACTATAAGTTTTCCGACTTCGTGCGCGTCGGTGTTCCGCTCACAGTCTTGCTTTGGGTCACCTATATCCTTGTCGCGCCATTCTATTTCCGGGCGGTAGGGCTTTTGTAGGGCTCCCGTGATATCTTGTGATTCGCATCGGTGGGAGGACGCGGCAGCGACATGAATACGTTCTTTCTTGGCGCCAGATCCGAGTTCTACGTCACGGCGACATCGCCCTGCCCCTATCTTGAGGGACGCCAGGAAAAGAAGATCTTCACCTTCCTCGCTGGCGATCGCGCGGCTGAACTGAATTCAGCGCTCTCCCGCCGCGGCTTCCGTCGTTCGCAAAACATCGCCTATCTGCCGGCCTGCGAGGGCTGCAACGCCTGCCGCCCAGTTCGGATCGTCGCTGACGAATTTGACGATAAGCGCTGGCGCCGGACCCTCAATCGCAACAGCGACCTTGTACGGACGATCCAAGCTCCGAAGATCACCAGCGAGCAGTTCTCGATGCTGCGCGGTTATCTTGACAGCCGGCACGAAGGCGGCGGCATGAACGATATGACTGTGCTCGACTATGCTCAGATGGTGGAGCAAACGCCGGTCGATACCGTGATCCTGGAATATCGGGATACGGATGGACAGCTCATCGCCTGCGCCCTCACCGATCGTCTCGAAGATGGCGTGTCGATGGTCTACAGTTTCTTTGAGCCGGATGCGAGCAAACGTTCCTTAGGCAGCTTTATGATTGCTGATCATGTGCGGCTCGCCAAGGAGTGGGGTCTGCCTTACGTCTATCTTGGCTATTGGGTCGATGGCTCCGCCAAGATGGATTACAAGCGTCGCTTCAAGCCGATTGAAATTCTCACCCGAGAGGGTTGGGCACGGATGAAAGACGAATAAGGCAGCGCTCCGGTTTAGTTTTCGTCCCTATCACCATCAAATTCGCTACGCATCGGCTCGCCCAAACGCACGCTGCCGTCACTAGGGTTCAGCGAGGACGCGAGACCAGCTCGTCCGTAGGGATTCTTTTTAAGGGTCTCATAAGCGGTGAACTGTTTTTTGAGCCAGACAGCATAGTCCAGCGTCTCATCATCCTCATGGCGAGGCGGCCATTCCAATTCATAGGCACGATCGTCGCTGATATCGAGATCGTCCGCTTGCGATGGAAGCAGTGTAGGCCGGAACACCGCCTTTTGCCTGTCGATCATCGCCTTGGCGGCTCGCCGCGCGAAAAAGAAAATCACGGTTCCAGACATTCCGGCAGCAAATGACGCAGCCGCCGTAACAGCACTGATATTGCTCAACGCCACCACCGCGTGAGGGGCCGTCTTCAGAGTCACAGGATGCTGAAGGAGCTCCAGGAGAGGAAGAACAGCGAAACCACTTACCCATCCCATCCGGCGGAACAGCCGGTTGCGCCAACGCTGGTTCTCGAGCGCATCGGCGGTGATGAACCCGAAAATATCGTAGTCCTGCTCGTTGAAATAAAACGCATCCCAGTAAAGACGTGACAGCAAACGCATCTTTGCAAAGGCGACCGGACCTTTATCCGGGTCTTCATTTTGCGCGTCGGTAAGGAACGTCTTTCGATGCACGCTAAGCTCGTTGTGCAACCGCGCCACATTCCGCCTGCGCGCTTCCTTCATCCGAGGCTGCAAGCGAACTTTGTCGAATTTAATGCGCCATCTTACAAATGACCAAAGGCCCACCGATGCAGCTGCCACGGTCGAACCTATCAGTGAACCGATCAAAAGACTAAGCGGAGTTGGTGCCACTGAATCCCCGGTGACCCAAACGAAGGCGTCACTGTACAACGCCATCACAAGGACGACGATCACAGCCGCCACGCAGGCCGCGATATTCACATGACGCTTATAAAAGACCTCGAGATCGTCGCCCAGCTTATCAAGGTAACCCTTGGGCTTCTGACGTCTTGCATTGGCACGCTGTTCTTCTTCTTTTACCCTGAGTTTCTCGATCCGCTTCTCATAAGCCCTGCGCCCCTCGCCTTGCTGGCGCGTCCGTTTTTCGATCTCTTCAGGCTTGAGGGCAGGATCCGGTGGACGTTGACGCCGGTTCTGGTCGCGAAACAGCACGATCTGCTCAGCCAACCGGTAATTCCACTCAGCGGCCCAGTCATCTGACTGGGTTGCATCTTCCGGAAGCTCGAGCTCGCTCAAAAACTTGATAAATGGCGAAGTGCGCTCAGAACCCTTGACCTTGGTCCGGGGCGGCTCAGCGTCGCTACCGTCATCCGCGCTGATCGCAGGCCCCGACAGCCGCTGAAGAAATTTGTTCCACCCCATAAGGGATGGTGTCCCTCAACTCAGCTATCAGGTCAACGTTAACCTATTTCACTTCTGGATACTTAAGCGCTCGCGTCCCGAGGCTGCTGTTCTTGTTTAGCAAAAACCTGAAGCGGTTTGCCGCGGCCTTCGACGACATCGTCGTTGACGACCACCTCTTCCACACCCTCAAGCGTGGGAAGATCGAACATGGTGTCGAGCAGGATGCCTTCCATGATCGAGCGCAAGCCACGGGCACCGGTCTTCCGCGTGATCGCTTTCTTCGCAATCGCCATGAGAGCTTCATCAGTGAAGTTGAGCTCGACATTCTCCATTTCGAACAGGCGCTGGTACTGCTTGACCAACGCGTTCTTCGGAGAGGTCAGGATCTGGATCAGGGCGTCCTCATCGAGATCTTCCAGCGTCGCGATGACGGGCAGACGGCCGATGAATTCAGGGATCAGGCCGAATTTCAGGAGATCTTCTGGCTCAACACCGCGAAGAACGTCACCGATCCGGCGATCTTCGATCTCTTTGACCTCAGCACCAAAGCCGATCGAGGCACCCTCGCCGCGGTTCTGGATCACTTTATCGAGGCCAGCAAAGGCACCGCCGACGATGAACAGGATGTTCGTCGTGTCGACCTGCAGGAACTCCTGCTGAGGATGCTTGCGGCCACCTTGCGGCGGAACAGACGCCACAGTGCCTTCCATGATCTTGAGGAGCGCTTGCTGCACACCTTCGCCCGAGACGTCACGGGTGATCGATGGATTGTCTGATTTCCGGCTGATCTTATCGATCTCGTCGATATAGACGATGCCGCGCTGCGCCCGCTCGACATTGTAGTCAGCAGCCTGGAGCAGCTTGAGAACGATGTTCTCCACGTCCTCACCGACATAACCGGCTTCGGTCAGCGTCGTGGCGTCAGCCATGGTGAAAGGAACATCGAGGATGCGGGCCAGTGTCTGGGCCAGAAGCGTCTTACCCGAGCCTGTGGGGCCCACGAGCAAGATGTTCGATTTCGCCAACTCGACGTCAGAATTCTTTTGAGCGTGGTTAAGACGCTTGAAGTGGTTGTGCACAGCCACAGACAGGACGCGTTTCGCGTAGCCTTGGCCAATCACGTAATCATCGAGAACCTGGTGGATGTGCTGCGGGCTTGGAACGCCATCGCCGGACTTCACAAGGCTCGACTTCGACTCCTCACGGATAATATCCATGCAGAGTTCGACACATTCGTCGCAGATAAAGACGGTTGGTCCAGCAATGAGTTTACGAACCTCATGCTGGGATTTTCCACAAAACGAGCAGTAGAGCGTGTTTTTACCGTCGCCGGTTCCGCCAGTTCCTGTTGGACCGGTGCCGTTACCGCCCTTGTTGCTTACTTTGCTCATTCTCAAGCTCCTCCACAGACCCCATTTACTCGAGGACTGCTGTCACAGACGTGACCACGACGATTCTGCCGTTACGCCGAACCTGCCCGAAGGATAGGACCGGTGCAATCACACGAAACGTCAACCTAGCCAGTCATTCGTTGATTTGACGTTGCAGGACACGGGCCACAGATGATGAAACCCTCATCTTAGGCGTCAGAAGCGCCTTCAACCGGCAGTCTTTTCTCAAAAACCTGGTCAATCAGCCCGAATTCCTGGGCTTCCTGCGGCGTCATGAATGTATCGCGGTCAAGCGTCGCCTCGATTGTCTCGTAAGGCTGACCTGTATGCTCGACATAAATTTCGTTCAGACGCTTCTTGGTCGCAATGATGTCCTTAGCATGGCGCTCAATATCGGACGCCTGGCCTTGGAAACCTGCAGATGGCTGGTGCACCATGATGCGGCTGTTCGGAAGTGAGAAACGCTGGCCCTTTTCGCCGGCCGTCAGCAGCAGCGAGCCCATCGAGGCTGCCATGCCGATACAGATCGTCGAGACGTTAGGGCGGATGTATTTCATCGTGTCATACATCGCGAGGCCCGCAGTCACGGAACCACCAGGGCTGTTGATATAAAACGCGATGTCTTTCTTGGGGTTGTCAGCCTCAAGGAACAAAAGCTGCGCGACGATCAGGGTTGAGACCTGGTCGTGTACGGGGCCTGACAAGAAAACGATGCGCTCCTTCAACAGGCGCGAATAGATATCGAACGAACGCTCTCCACGGCTCGTTTGCTCAATCACCATTGGGATGAGCGTGTTCATGGTCAGGTCAAGCGGGTCACGGTCTTGCATGGAAACTCCGGTAAAAAGGCAGAACGCCTCTCGGATGAGCGGACGTAGGGATGCACCCGCCACGTGACAAGCGTGTGGTTAATGCTGCGTTGAAAGAGCCGCGCGCAGCTCGCATTGGGTACAAATTCTCACCACCCCCTCGACATCCTCCCAGTTTCCCATGAACGTCCCTGCTGCACGTGCGAAGGAGTGGGCAATGGCTGTTCGAGGGCTTTGGGTTGTATTGATCGCGGTTGTGGCCGCTGGTTTAGCGTCGGCCCATGCAGACGAACGCCGCAAGGTGATCATCGATCAGGACGCGATCGAGGGGCCGGGGCTCCAGCCCATCCTCATGCTGCTCAACGAGCCTTCGGTCGAGGTTCTTGGGATCACCACGGTCACGGGCGATGGCTGGCAACCTGAAGAGACCGCGATCACGCTCCGTATGCTGGAATTGGTCGAGCGGACCGATGTGCCTGTCGTGGCTGGAGCGACGTTCCCGCTTGTGAACAGCAAGGCGAGGAATGCGCGCCGGGAAGCTGTCTATGGCGCGGTGCCTTACAAAGGCGCTTGGATGGACGCATGGCCGGACTACAACACCATGGACCGGCGAGAGCCCCATGGACCGTTTGAGATCCCCGAGATGGAAGAGGGTGCTCCGACCACGGAAGCACTTGCGATGAGCGCCGCGGAGTTCATGATCGAACAAACCCGCAAGCACCCAGGCGAGATCACCATCATCGCCATGGGTCCTTTGACCAATCTCGCCCTCGCCCAGCGCCTCGACCCCAGCTTTGCCTCGCGGGTGAAAGAACTGGTCACCGAAGGGGGCAACTTCATCACGGGCGCCCTCGGTGGAGACGAAGATGAATTCGGTATGCAGATCGCTTATGCGCCCCGCATGTCGTTCAATCACTATTTTGATCCGGAAGCCGCGCATATTGTCTATACCACCGAGTGGCCAAAGCTCAGCCTGGTGACCAATGATGCCAGCGAAACAGTGTTAGGTGACCAAAAGCTTCTCGACGAAATCGCCAAAAGCGACACGCCCATCGCGCGTTATGTCACGATGGTGGCGCAACCAGGCTTTCCGCTCTGGGACGAAATTCAAGCGGCCGCATGGCTGGACCCCTCGATCGTGACCTCACGCGGCACCGTGGCCATCGGCATCGACCTGACCGAGGGCGCCCATTACGGGGCGCTTCTCACCTGGCCAGCGGGAGGCGGTCCGGGCCTTGGTGAACAGGACATTGAGGTCATCTACACCGTCGACGGAGCACGTATGGACGCGCTGTTTGTCGACCTCCTCACCCGGAAGTGAGCGGCAATCACTCGGCGCAATCTCTGGTACGACCGTATACAAACAAAAAAACGCCGCAGCTGGTAACAGCTGCGGCGCGGTGTTTGCCAATTGGGTCGAGCGGCCTTGCCCCCCTGGAAGCGCTCGACTATTCGACAACACTATAGGCAAAAACGATCTGATTCATCTCACGGAGCACGCGATTGCTCTGTGAGGACACTGATGTGATCTCTTCAGCGCTTGGTGTGCCGCCAGCGAGAATACCTTCGTAAGACACTTTGATGCTTTCATAGACCTTGCCGACGCGTTCAAGCCGTGAGCCAATCGCCGGGTTTGGTGCTTCCAGTCCATCCGTACCCGCAATGAGATTGTTGAGAGCCGTTTCGAACTGGTTCATCGTCGACTGCAGAGCCTCGCGGTTTGTGGCCTCTTCGAAACCAGCAAGGATCATGCAGAATTCTTTCGCCATTTTTTGCGAAAGCATGCGCTGACGGCCTGCAACGTTGATTGTGTTGCCGCGCGTCGGATCGACTTCGCCGCCATCGGAATACGTGTCAGCAATCAGACCTACAGTCTCGTTCATACGAACAAGAACCGGAAGATTGGTCTCTGCCACAACACCGAGCTGGCTTTCCTCGACCTTCCCAGCCGAGAGAATACCCGCCACGGCGGACTGGAAAGGTGCCCAAAGACCAGCGACATCGGAAAGTGCGGAAAGAACTGTGTCGTGCGTCTCAGGGTTAAGAGAAAGCGCTGCGCTGCCTTCGACCAATCCCGTGTGCGTTTCCTCAAAGGTTGCGCGTGCCTTATCGAGTTCGGTCATGTGGGCGAAGTTGCCCCCATCAACCAGCGCAAAGCACGATGCCTTCGCCATTTTCTGCGACAGCATGCGCTGGCGGCCCGCCAGATTAATCCGCGCCTTTGCGTCGGATGCTTCCTCGGCCGCCGAAACAGGTGCCGCGGTGGCAATAAGCCCTGCACTGACGATACTTGCTACTAGACCAACAAATTTCATGGATTAATCTCCCAACCCACGAAGAGACTAACCATGCCAATTAAAGAAAAAGTGTTCGAATTCGCATTTATACTGACCAGCTGGTTAACAGCGACACGGCCTGATCGGCAGACCAAATGCTACGATCGACCTCAAGTAGAATGTCGGACTTAGCACTTATTCTGACGAGTGAGGAATAAGTCCAGGAAGACCATCAATACTTTCCTGATTCTTGGTCAATCGATTATCCCACCATTCTTCTTCGGGTTTTTTCACAACCCAGCGGCTCAATTGATCCCGTTCACCTTCATAGGAGTAAAAAGGAACGCCCCAGCCGCAGCTGTCGGAAATCCGCGTGACATCAACAACGATGACATTCCGGGCCCGCTCAATGGTGGGAAACGATGCCATGGCCTCATCAAAGCCCGGCTCGTCATGCTGGATGACTGTCCCCTGACCATAAAGCCGGAGAATATTAGCCGGTCCTTCGAACGCGCAGAACATGATCGTGATGCGCCCGTTTTGCCGAAGGTGAGCCACCGTCTCGATACCTGAACCGCCAAGATCAGCATAGGCGACCTTGTTGGGACCCAGGATCGCGAAGCTGTCATAGCCTTTGGGTGAGAGATTGACGTGCCCGTCGTCACCACTTGGCGCGGTCGCAACAAAGTACATCTTCTGCTGGCTGATGAATTCAGCAAGTCTCTCGTCAATTGTGTCATAGATCTTACCCATAGCCATTCGCTCCTTGCGTCAGGCCAGGCTTAAGCGGTCAGAGAAGGATCGTCACCCGGCGCGCGGCCGCCGGGCTGATCAACTCCTTTCACTGGAGGTTTCAGACGCGTTTCAGCCGATAAGTTTCCGCCTCGCCAGGAAAGCTGCGCGCGCGCACCTCGTCGGCATAGCGCTCAGCCGCACCGGCAATCTCTTCGCGCATGTTGGCATAACGGCGCACAAATTTGGGCGTCCAATCAAAGAGCCCCAGCATATCAGGGGTCACGAGGATCTGGCCGTCACACTTTGCCGAGGCGCCAATTCCAATGGTTGGGCAAGACACTGTTTCAGTGATCTCATTCGCCAGGGTTTCGTCGACCCCCTCGACCACCATCGCAAAGGCGCCCGCTTCGTCGGACGCGGTGGCTTCGGCCAGCACCGCTTCCCTCTCCGCCTCCGAGCGGCCTTTGGCCTTGAAGCCGCCCGTGCTGAGCACCGCCTGCGGACGAAGCCCGACATGGGAGAGCACCGGAACGCCCCGTTCGGTAAGATAAGCCACCGTGCCCGCGGCATAGGTCCCCGCTTCGATCTTCACCGCGCCCGCGCCGGTCTCTTTCAAGACCCGTGACGCGCTTTCAAACGCCAGCTCGGGTGAGGCCTCGTAACTTCCGAAGGGCAGGTCGATCACCACCAGCGCCTGTGAAGCGCCTCGCATCACGGCCTGGCCATGCATGATCATCATCTCGAGCGTCACACCAACGGTCGATGGCAATCCGTGCACGACCATTCCGACACTATCGCCCACGAGAATAAAATCGCAGTGCGGATCAATAATCTCAGCTGTCGGGGCATCATAGGCCGTGAGTGACACAATCGGCTCAGCGTTCTTCTGCGCCTTGATCGATGCTGCGGTTTTGCGCTTCACGCGGCTCTGGGCGGACATGGTTAGGCCTTTGCTGGACGCAGGGCTTCCGCCTGCGCACGGGTGAATCCAAGGACATCGCGAATAGATGAGACGAGGACATTCTCGCCAACCGTCTCACCGTCGGTACCGACAAGGCGCCAAAGATGCCCGATCAGCGCCTCTTGCTCTTCTCGGTCGAGCTTTTTGGCGGCCGAGGCGAAGGTCATCATCGTGCGTTGGCCGATAAGCTCGCCCTCAGCCTCTTTACGGAGATCTTTGGCCTCGGGATTGCTCAGCATAAAGAGCTTCATCAGTGCAGCTGTCGCAAGATCTTGTTCGATCTCCGAATAAGTGCCGTCGCGATGCGCGGCAACAACAAGCAAGCCAGCCGCCCCGCACTGTGGGCTGACAGACGGCTCCGCGGTTGTGCCATCGCCATCGCCGGGGAACAGCCACTCAGACAGATTTTTAATCATGGTCAGTCTTCTTCGAATGACGTCAGTGAGAGGACCTCAACATCGAGGTCCTGAAGCTTCGAACGCCCTGGCAGGCCAACAAGTTCCACAACGAAAGCCGCCGCGATCACCTCAGCGCCGGTCTCGCGGATCAGCTCCACCGTCGCGGCAGCCGTTCCGCCGGTCGCGAGAAGATCGTCAATCAGCAGCACTTTATCATCACGGGTGAAGGAGTCGGTGTGCACCTCGAGCGTGTCCTCGCCATATTCGAGGGCATAGCTGCGCGAGATGGTTTCAGAGGGAAGCTTTCCCTTCTTACGAACCGGGACAAAGCCCACGCCCAGACGATCAGCCACGGCCGCACCAAAGATAAAGCCCCGCGCCTCGATGCCCGCAACGACAGTCGCCCCGCGATTGCGGAACGTATCGGCAAGAAGAGCGCAGGTGCCTGAAAACACCTCAGGGTCCGCCATCAAGGTGGTGAGGTCCCGGAAAATGATACCTGGCTTCGGGTGGTCAGGGATGGCCCTGATCGCTGCTTTCAAATCCAACTGACTGAGCCCCTCCTCGGGCGCATTGGCGCATGTCCGTTCTCACGCGGAGCGGCTAGATTGTGCGCATGCGAACGCAGCTTGCAAGCCTTGCTTTCTTAGCCAGTGTCCTCGCCGCCTGCGGCGGTGGTGAGGATGTCGATGTCTTGAGCGAAGAGGACCGACTGGCCCTGCCCGCTGATGCGGTCTTCGGCCAGCGCATCTTCCGCCAATGCGCGGTCTGCCATGAAGCCGCTCAAGGGACCGGCCACAGGCAGGGGCCGAACCTCTGGAACATCATGGGGGCCAAAGCCGGTCGCCATGCCGACTTCACCTATAGCCGCGCGATGAAGGCCGCTGATCTCGTCTGGGATGACGAGACGCTCGATGCCTATCTCGCCGATCCCCAAGCGGTCGTCCCCGGCACCCGGATGGGCTATTTCGGCAGCACCAGCGAAGCCGACCGGCGGGACATCATCGCCTACCTCCACACCCTGAAGGATGAGGGTGGCCAGGCGGAGTAGCGCCGATTCCGTTACTCGCAGACCTCAACATACCGCTGCCGACAACCCCTAACTGGATCACAGCTCGGAACGTATTCGTTGCGACAGACCACAGGTCTGGTCGATTCACTGTCTGGAGCCACCGAACTGCCGCTGCTGCCGGAACCGGTCATGCCCTGCACCATCAGGTCGGTAAGGAATTCAAAGCCCACGGAGCTTCCAGGTGTTTGGCATCGGCTGGGGAAATCATCGAAATAAAAGCACTGCACTTTGTTGTCCCGGAACACCATCCGAACCCAAGCCGGTGATCCGCCATTGCGAGTGAAGTCACCCCGTACTGTGAAGTTGCCAGAGCTCTCTGTGCCTTCGGTCACGCGGACATTGCTGACACTGGCATAGTCCAAACGATTGATCAGCCAAGAGCGTGATTGCTGCGTCAGAAGCCGCGCAAAATTCTGCGTCAGCGGGTCGGCATCCGCGTAGTAGCTGGGAACGGACGACGATCTCGTTGGCTGCGGTTTCAGCTCTGGGCGGTCGAGACAGTATTGCTGCGGTGTTCGGGTTCGGTAGTTCTCAGCAATATCCTGGAAAGCAAGCGCCTGCGCCCCAGACACATAGAAGGAGGTGCCGTCGCGCTCCTTCACTTCCACGGTTTTGTCTTCGGTCGGGACCAGCGAGATCCCGCAATTGACCTTGCGATCTGTTTCAATCAGTACACTTTGCTTCATGTAAAGCGCGAGGCCCGTCGATGTCTCGCACGCAGCAAGTGCGAACGCCACGAGAGCGAAAAGAGGACAAGCTCGGAAATGCCGAAGGCCGTCCCTCAAGTCACTTGTAAAACCACCATGCACGCTCACCATGACGTCCCCACCAAAGATACCAGTAATTGGATATCAACCGCCCGGGTTGCGCGCAACAATGAAGTGTTGTTCGGACAGCCCAAGCTCGCACTGCGATCTGGTCATCAATCCACTTTTTGACAGCTAATAGAGCTCAGATGGCTTGATATTCGACATGTTTCGCTCAGTCGCCATCAATGCGCCGGAGCTCTTCCCTGATCGCATTGAAGAGCAGCGAATGCTCTGCGGGCCGAGAGATGCGGGTACCGAAGTCTGAACCGCGGGTTCGTCGTCAGTATCGATAGGGCGATGGAGCCAAAGCCTTCCAAAAAAGAAAGGGTCGCAAGCGACCCTTTCCTCAATTGATCATTTATCGTGATCAAAATGAGCTCGCGCTCAGTTGCCTTAGCACTTGGATGGTCCAAAGGTGCAACCAAAGTTGATCAGTGTTTGAACATTGCTGGGTCCACCCGCCGGAAAGGCTGTGTTGTTGCCAAAACGAGAGGCACCTTGGATTTTGATCGAGTCATCATTGAAACCCCAGCTTGTGACGGCAGCCACCCTGTTGCGGTCATCGTCCTCGGCGGGTGTTCCTCTGTAGCCTTCGGACGTGCCAAAGTTGTGCATCCATGGGCCACCGCTGCTTCCGCCGGTCATGTTGCTACCAATCACGACCTGATTGTAATCTGTATCAGGACCAAGAGCGAAGGCGGAGTCTTGAACCGCGATCGACTCGCTTTGAATCATGCGGACGCCCGTATAGCCAGTCGAGGGATAGCCGAGCTCAGTCAGATGTGCTGATAGATCGCCATCACCGCCGAGGGGAATGTATCCGGTATCGTTTTCATAGAGGCCGTATTGACCAACCACGTCGCCAATCTCTTGCTCAGCGCCCCTAAAATTCGTTTGAGATTCCATCACCAGAATAGCGACGTCGTTCTCACAAACGATACCCGGAGCGTCCGGTAGACACCGGTCCGTGCCGTCTGCGTAGACGCTCGGTATGATGATCGATACCGCGTTCCATGTGCCATAGGGCAAACTATCGTTGTGTCTTGCTGGCTGGAAAAAGACTTCATCGGCAAAGCCTGCCTCCCCCTGGCCGAAATCATGCACGCAATGCGCCGCTGTCAAGACAAGACCTGATTCAATGACCGATGCCGAACAAACAAAAAGGGCTCCGCCAAAATCCATAAACAGCTTGCCCGTTTGGCGGTAAGGCGCCTCGTCCACCGGCGCAGCATCCCGGTTTGAATTAGGTTGCTGGGGTACCATCCTGGTCGTGAACGGGAAACCACCAAAGCTACCGTAGGCTTCCGTCGAAAATCCCGACTCGGATTGTTGTAACAGGCCAATATTAGGAAGCTGATTGACACTGTCGAGCACGGGCAAGCGCGACCTCGCGTTTCTGATCTGAGAGGCCGTCAGAGAACGCGCCGACGTGTAAGCTGGCGTGTAAGCGACAGCTTTCTCATCTCCACTCATATTAATAGTCTGAGCCGTAGCGACGGACGTCAGTCCGAGGGCAACAAGACCCGAAATCGCTGACATTGATAGCATTTTATTCCGCACAGGGATCGCCTCCGTTTTGATAGTGACACCATCTTAGTCACAACATGCCTAACGGGAAAGACGTGATTAAATACAATCTCTCGTGTTAATGCAGCTTGATGTGACGAGGCTTTTCTGCGAACTTTATGAGCCCCGCCATTCCATGCATCAGCCAGCGGCGGCGCGGCCCGCTAACACCTCTCCCTACGGATAAATTGCTCGGTCGTTTTACGCTTGCGGCGCACTAGCCATCAATGCGCCGGAGCTCTTCCCTGATCGCATTGAAGAGCAGCGGATGCTCGGCGGGCTCGGAGAAATCGAGCGAACGGTCAGCGGAAACGATCACGATGACAAGGTCTTCTTCCGGGTCCATCGCAATATATTGGCCGTCATAGCCCTGCATACTGAACGCTCCTGGCATATCGGCCATGGTCCAGAAATGGAGGGTGTAGCCGAGCCGGCGCGGGTTATCAGCCGCGTGGCTCGGCTGCGGCACCGTACCGACGGCATCAACCCAGCCTTCAGGCAAGATCCTCTCATCACCGAGCATTCCGTCCTGGACATAAAGCTGGCCAAGCTTGGCATAGTCCTCGAGCGTCAACTGCAGGCAGCAATAGCCGAGCTCTTTCTTGTTCGCGCCCTTCCGGTCCGTGAGCCAATACCCACCGGTCAGACCGAGCGGCAGGCTGAGCTTTTCATTGACGATGTCGATCAGCGGTTGGTCGTAGGCGCCGCGAAGCACCGCTGAAAGCACCTGGGTGTTGGTCGAGATATAGTTGAAATGCTCCCCCGCGGGCCGGAAGCGTTCGAACGTGCGCACAGTGTTGTCGACGTCCCGGTTCATCAAGAAGGTGTTCAAGAAGAGCTTCCGGATATCGGCGCCGGGCTCCTCATAATTCTCATTGAACTGAATACCCGACGACATCATCAAGAGATGCCGGATCGAGGTGTTGCCATAGTCCGTACCGACATATTCCGGTGCGTAATCACTAGCGAGATCATCGAGGCTTTCGATCTTGCCATCCTTCATAGCGATCGCAATCAAGGTCGAGACCCAGGATTTCGCGACCGACCATGATGTGAAGTGATCGTCAGGACCCGCCTCACCGAAATATTGCTCGTAGCGGACCTTCCCATCCTTCAAGACATAAAGCCCCTGGACCCCGCGCTGTTCGCGATACTGATCAAAGTTGCGCTCCTGCCCCATCCACGTCCATGTCGGATTGATCTCAGTCAAATCACGCTCAAAGGTCGTGACTTGCCGCCCACGGATGATAGGTGAAGAAGGATACACTCTATCCATGTGCCGGTAGTTTTCGCGGCGGTCCTCGACGGCGGATTCGCGCAGCACCTCAGCTGGCGAAAACTCCGACCCTGGACGAAAATACCAATATGCAAGTCCCAAGAGGACGACCAGCACGGCCGTGCCCCCGATACGCAACGCGGTTGCCATAAAAGCTCTCCCTATTCTGCCGGAGGCTTTTCGCTCCCATAACGCGCCCGTCCGAAAAGTCCGACGAGAGACGATATGTCCGGCAATCTCTTTTGCACTTGGCCCTTAGCCTTCTCGAATTGCATGAGATTTTCAATACGTGCGTCCAGAAACGCCCAGGTCTTGCTGTAAGGCTCCTCCGAGACCGCGCCGTTGTCAGCGAACCATCGGCTCATCGTGGCGGTGTAGATGGCGCCGAGCGACGCCCTCTTGGTGTACCAGTTGAAGTCCGTCGATGTGTCACCGATCGTCCGCCACATCGTGTCCGCTGTTTTCCAGACGAGCTGGGCACCTAGGGGATGGTTATGCGGCATCGCCATATTGGATGCCGCGCGTCTTGCGGCCTCCCGATTCCAGTCGAGCCCCTCAATGCGCTGCCGGATCAGCCAGGTGATCTTCTTTGTCACACCATGGGGCTTGGGGTTCAGATCAGCGAAAGCCTCGACCATCGCGCGGTCTTCCTCTTGCGACCAGTAAGAGAGGATATCGGCGATCCCGGCAGGAAAAAGACGCCGCACCAGCCCAGCATCGAGCGCCACTGGGTCCAGGTCCGCCGCCTTGGCAGCTGACTTAAGGCTTTGAGATGTAAAGCCTTCAAAGGCGGCCTCAGCCAGCATTTCATCCAAAATGAGGCGGCGCATCTCCTCGTCAGAGAGCGTCTCGATCTCGTCAGCGGCAGACATCAGCAAGAACGTTCCATTAAGCTTCTCAGGCGCTCGACAAGACGCCCTTAGCTCTTTATGTGCAACCTTTCGCTGACAAGTCACCTAAGGAGTGAGACCCATCGTTAACATCGTCGTGCGCGACAACAATGTCGAGCAAGCCCTCCGCGCCCTCAAAAAGAAGATGCAGCGCGAAGGCACCTTCCGCGAAATGAAAGCTCGTAAGTTCTACGAAAAGCCGTCCGAAAAGCGCGCTCGCCAAAAGGCTGAAGCTGTGCGTCGGGCTCGCAAGCTGCAGCGCAAGAAAATGCAGCGCGAAGGCATGGCCTAAACCCCACGACCGACCCTTGGCGGTCAGCGAAATGAACGAGATGAAGCCGCACGGCCCCGCCGCTGCGGCTTTTCTTGTGTTTTCATAGGCACCTGGTGACGTCTGGCGATTTGAATAGCTAACTGCAGCCGATCACCTAAGGTTGGCCTATGAAAAGGTTGATGTTCCTCCTCGCGGTTCTTGTCGCGGCATCCTGTGCGACACCGCTGCCGCCGCCCGACGAGGTGCTGACGCCTCTTCCCAGCGCGTTTGTGACGCCCTCTCCTCCCATTGACCCGGAGGTCAGCCCTTTTCTCGTCAATGTGACGATGAACGGACAAGGGCCCTTTGCGATGCTGGTCGACACGGGCAGCACGCAGTCCGCTATTTTTGCTGGCGCCGCAGCTCGCCTCGGCAAACCCCTCGGTGATGGCAATGAGATCAATGTGCGCGGCCTCAGCTCGATTGAGCAGCGCCCCATCGTCAGAGACATCGACCTCGAGATGGGCCCGTTTCGCTATGACAGTATCGACCTCGTCGGCCTTCCGAACCGTATCCCTCCGCGTTTTGATGGCATTATCGGGACCGATATCCTCCAAGACTTTGTCATGATGTTTGAGGCGAACGAGCGCTTCATGGTCTTCGTTCCGCGTAAGGACGTTCCGGAAGATGCCTTCGATCAATGGATCCTCGCAGAGACAATCCCGCCGCCCTCCGGCAACGAGAACTTCAATCTCGCCTTTGTCAGAGGCCTGATTGGGCCACGCGAGGTCACGGTGCTGATCGATAGCGGCACCTCATTGAGTGTGGCGAGCTGGGAGACAGCGCTTTTCAACGCGCGCGTGCGCCTGCTGCGCAACCAACTTCGCCGCCAATGGCAGCTTGAGGGCGCCAACAGCCCTTTCCGGCCTCGCGCCCTCATCAAACTCGAGAATTTCCGTATCGAGACGTTCAGCTGGGAAGAACCGCTCTTTTTGCTGTCCGATCTTTCCACCCTCGATGTGCTGGGTGCTGACACCGAGCCCTTTATGATTATTGGCATCGACCTTCTGGGCGAGACGAGCTTTGCCTTTGACGTGACAGGCGGAAAAGTGTGGTTTGCGCCCAATCAGGAACGCAGCCCAAGTGCCGATATCACGGCAGTCGCCGTACCGATCGACCGATAGGACCTTTGCGCTAAGGGCGGGTCTGTTTTGCCCAGCCAAGTGGTTGAGAGTGACCCTCCGCATTGCGATCTCCTCTCTCGAACAAGGGAGGCTATCATGCTCAACACAGCGAACAGCACGGAACCCCGCACCATTCTGCGCCGGGCGGAGGAGCGCGGACACGCCAACCATGGCTGGCTGCAATCGGCCCACACCTTCAGCTTCGCCGGCTTTCATGACCCCAAATGGATGGGGTTCGGCCCGCTGCGTGTGATCAACGATGACCGCGTTGCTGGCGGCGGCGGGTTTCCGACCCACCCGCACCAAGACTTTGAGATCTTTTCCTACGTCTTGGATGGCGCACTGGAGCACAAAGACTCGCTAGGTAACGGCTCTGTCGTCTCTGCGGGCGGCGTGCAGTACATGACCGCTGGCACGGGCGTGAGGCACTCAGAGTTCAATCCCAGCCGCGAAGAGGCCGTCCGGTTCTTGCAGATCTGGCTCGTACCCTCCGTGGACGGCGCAAAGCCAAGCTACCAGACCTTGGACATCGCGCCAGAAGACAAAGACGGTAAGCTGAAGCTCTTCATCGCTGAAGACGGCCGCGAGGGCGCCATCAAGACCATTGCCCCTGCTGACGTTTATGCCGCCACGTTCAACGGTGACCAATCGGCGCGCTTCGATCTTAAGGAGGGGCGTCGCGCCTGGATCCAGGTGGCGAAAGGCTCATTGACCGTGAACGGAGAAGACCTCCGCCGAGGTGATGGCTTTGCTGTTCTTGATCCAGGTGAGATCACGCTCAGCAAAGGCGAAGACGCCGAAGTCCTGCTGTTCGACCTTACGGCTTAACGGACATGGGCTCGCCTCTTGCGAGGCGGGCTCCTTGACCGTTAGCGCGACTGATGAATGACTGCGGCAGCAGAGCGACGCCGCACTCCGAAGAGCGTCATCAATGACATCCCCATGAGAGCCAGCGCGCTTGGCAAGGGCACCTCGTCCATTGCGCCCGCTTCAGCAAAGAAGCTTTGCCCGTAGATTGTTCCTAGTCCTCGCCCAGCAACATCGATATATCGGATAGTTGCGCCTGTGTACGGATCAAACTCAAACATCGTTGTATCGGCAACACCGTAGGCCTGTCCTGAACCACTCGTCGCGATTCCGTAGACATTGTTGAAGTCAAAGACTCCGGCCACGGTTGAGTTTGACGGGATTGTGTCCGTGAGATCTGTACGGATTAGGCGCGAGTATAAATCGGACATATAGAGATCCGACCCAATGAAGGCGAGGTCACCGCCAGATCCGACACCGACATTACCGATATTTGTTCCCATACCGCTGGATGTATCAATTGTATAGAGCCCTCCCGAAGAATATCCGGCTGCGTAAAGCGTACCATCATTCCCGAAGACGAGCGCGTTTCCTCCGTAAACACCATGTTCACCGATATAGGTGGTGGTCGCAGTGTCTTTATCGATACTGTAGAGGCTGTTGAACGAGATTCCATAGAGATTCCCGAACGGATCAAAAGCAATATCGGTTAGCATGACGCCTAAGCTACCGATGAAATTGACCTCTCCGGTATCTGCATTGATCGTACCGAGCATCCCATTTTCGTCGTTCACATGCAGTACGGTGGCAGAGTTTGCCTGTGCCCATCCCAGCGTAACAGCCGATATCACGCTGATCAGTCTGTTCCAACGCATACCCAACCTCCAGCGGGTTCGATGGTTGGATAGCACAACTTATGTTATATAACAACACTTTTCTGATCGCTATGCGTGTATCACTAAAAACTGAAACCCAAGGATGCGGTCAAAAGGGTGTCCGTTGCCTCACGGCCCGCAGGCGGGTCGGTCTCGTGCCTCACCTGATAGGACAGCCGAGACGAGATCCGCTCCGTGAGATCGGTCTTCAGGGACA
>CAWUIJ010000017.1:0-31299 GCA_963922235.1 uncultured Parvularcula sp.
GAGGACCATCCTCTGGGCCGCACGACAAATAGAACGTTTCATGTCTTTCTGTCGTTAGGACGTGTTCGGATATCTTGGCCGTCATGGGCGTGTGTCCCTCATAGCACGGCCGCTGGTCATCCTGTCCGCGACCCCTTTTCTCAGAGCAAAAAACGGATCGCCGATCAGTGCAACCGCTGAACTCAGGCGAGCTGCACATGACTGGGTTGTGTTGTAGCCATAGGGCAAAAAACGGCGCACACTTCTTCTTGAAAGCAGCAATGGGAACAGGGCCTTGGCTAGAGCTGAACGCATCCGCCCCGAACTCAGCGGCGTGCCGGAGACCATGCTTTGGCCTCTTTGGAACCGTGCGGCCGAGTCGAGGCGGATTGGCGGCATCCTTCGCGATCCGCTCTCCGTCGATTTGGTGCGGCGCATCAATTATCGCTTCTTTTTGAACTTTGGGGTGCCCACGCCCTATCTGGCCATCCGTGCCCGTTTTTCTGATGATCTGATCAAACGCTACATCTCCAAGCATCCCAAAAACCCTGTGGTGGTGGCGCTCGGCGAGGGGCTCGAGACACAGTTTTGGCGGGTTGGTGACGAGAGCGTTCGCTGGGTCAGTGTTGATCTTCCGGAGTCCATCGATATTCGGCGACAGCTCTTACCCGAGAGCGATCGGCAGACGCTTGTTCCGATGTCGGCGCTTGATGAGCGTTGGCTTGATGCCGTCCCGGAGGGTTCAACACCCTTCATCAGTGCCGCCGGCCTTCTCATGTATCTTCAGGAAAATGACGTCCGCAATCTATTGACGATGATCGTTGAGAGATTTCCCGATGCGGAGTTGTTCTTTGACGCCATTCCCGGCTCGTTCTCTCGTATGACCGGAAATGGGGTGTACGTAACAGGGAGTTATCGTGCGCCAAAGATGCCATGGGGCGTGTCCATTCGCGACTTACCACGCTTCATACGGACGATTCCGGGATGGCGCGTCGTCTTTTCGAAGACCTATGGCGAAGCCTTTCCGGCGCGAACGCCTATCTCGTCTTCCTTATCCAGGCTTCCCACCACAAAAGGACGTATGTCGCCGAGTCTCAATCTCTTGCGCGGAGCCAAGGCATCGGTCTCTTAATTGGGCTCTAGGCAGAAAGAGACTCGAGGTTTTGGTGAGCCGTTGGGTCCGGACCGATTTGCGGCATGGGGAGCTCCCCCTGGTACCCGAGGCCGCGCAGCATCAACGTTGTCCAGCTCTTGAATGAGACATCATCGGGCGCCTCGTCCAACTCGGCGACGACAAGGGGGTGACAATACCGTATGCTGCTCATATGAACTGACCTGCCGGCAGCATCGACGTCTTGCACATCAAACTCGCCGCGTGATGCGCCATAGGCGACAATGTCTTGGCACGTCTGCATCAGCCCCATGCGATAGTTTTCGACCTCTTCCCAACGCTCTTCGATCGCTGTTGCCACCATGTGATGGACGCGCCATTTTTCCGTAAAGGTATCAAGCGTCATCTGGTGGATGGCGATGTAAAAAGAGGCGAGGCGCAGGGCCGCGTTCTCTTTTGCAAAGGCGATCTTGCGCGCGGCGGCGAGTTGTCCTTGCAGCTTGCGCTCGGCCATGGCCCGGTTGATCCGAGCCTTGGTTCCAAACACGCGGTGCACGTTGGCAGAGCTAAAACCGCAGGCGCGCGCGATGTCGGCCACCGTGGTCTTGTCGTATCCAATTTCCGAGTACAGCCGACCCGCCTCGTCCAGGATCAGGTCGCGCGTCTCGGCCTCTGACAAATTCAATCTGGGCAACTCTCAGGTCCTTCCTCGCTTATTTTAGTAACGCAGTTTTGAGCAAATGACTAGTGACAAAATACAAATAATGTCATATATCAAAGCTCATAAAGCCGTGCGGACGTGATTTAATCAAGGAATGACAAGATGATGCGCTTCATTGTGGCCTTGGGCCGGGGGATCGCTTGGATCGCCGTTCTCGCTCTGGTGGTGACTGTCACGCTCTTCTTTGGGCGGGGATTTGTAACAAACGACGGTAACGGCGAATCGGTTACCACCCCTCTGCCCGTCGCGGTGATGGAGGTGCGGTACCAAGACTCGTATGAGCAGGAGCGTCGTTTCTCTGGCCGCATTTTGGCGGCGCAGGTGGCTGACGTCTCGTTTGAAGTGGCTGGCGAAATTCAAGACGTGCAGGTCGAAGTCGGCGATCTGGTCGAAGAGGGCGCGGTCCTTGCGCGCCTTGACCCCATCCGTTTCGATATCCGCGCCAGTGAAGCCGCGGCCCAGCTGGCAGAAGCGCGGGCCGTGTTCGCCACTGCTGAGGCGAGCAGAAACCGCATCGTCGATCTTCTCGGCCAAGGTTTCGCGACCGAGCAGGAGCTCGATAATGCGGATGCTGAGCGTAACTCCGCGCGTGAGCGGGTGAGGGCGCTCGAGCAAAGCCTCGAGCGCGCGCAAGCGGATCTTGAGGATACGGCCCTCAGGGCACCCTTCGCCGGGTATGTCGTCGGTCGCTACATCGACGCTGGCACAGTGGTGCAGGTGGGTCAGCCGATTGTCCGTATCAACCAACGGGCAGAGCTTGAGGCAGAGATCAGCGTACCAACCGAGCTCGCCCGCTATATCGACGTGGGTGACCGCTTTTTGCTCTCAACCAGTGATCGGGAGGCCGACGGTATTGTTCGCGGTATCAGCGAAGACGTCGATCGGCTGACCAGGAGCCGCAAGGTGCGCCTGGCGATCGAAGAGGATCCGGGCTTTGTGCCCGGCACGCTCGTTCGGATCGGGCTTAGCCAAGAGCGGCAAGGCACTGGCGTCTGGGTCCCGACGGCCGCCTTACAGGAAGGCTATCGCGGGTTGTGGTCTGTCTATGTGGTGGTGGACGATGGCGATGACCAAGTCATCCGCCGCAAAGACGTCGAGGTCATCTCCATCGGAGATGGCCGCGTCTTTGTCACCGGCACACTCGAAAATGGGGACCGCGTCGTCACCACATCCCCGTTCCGCTTTGTCCCAGGGCAGAAGGTTGAGATACAAACCAACCTGTCTCCAGGCACATCGGCGAGCGCCGCTTCATCCTCGATGCTGCGCTGAGGTTAACCTGTGAAAACGATCCTCTTTGATACCCCGCGCGCGTTGGTCATGGTCCTGCTGCTTGTCATCGTCGGCGGCACCGCGGCTCTTCTCACTATGCCACAACAAGAAGACCCCAAAATCCGCAACCGGGTCGCAACGATTTTGACCCCTTACCCCGGCGCGAGCGCGGAGCGGGTCGAGCGTTTGGTCACCCAGCGGATCGAAGATAGCCTGCGCGAGCTTGAGGAGATCGACACCCTTCAGTCGCGCTCGATCACGGGGCTCTCGTCGATCACCGTCATCCTCCAGGATAAGATCAACGATACAGATCAAGCCTTTTCCAAAGTGCGCGATGCATTGGCTGACTCGCTGCCTCTTCTGCCCGAGGACGCGGCCGCTCCTCGTTTTATCGATAACCGCGGCTACGCCTTCACCGTGATTGCCGCTTTGGTCTGGGACACAGATGGTCCGCCTAATGAGCTGATCCTTAAACGAACGGCGGATGAACTGCAGTCACGGCTCCGCAATGTTCCAGGAACTGAGTACACAGATATCATGGGCGCAGGTCCCGAAGAGATTGTGGTTTCCTTGCGGAGCGATCTGGCCCAGTCCCTTGGGCTTTCCGAGGCCGAGATCGCGGGGGCTTTGTCTTCCGCGGATGCGAAATCCTCAGCAGGCCAAGTCTTCGGTCCTCAAAACGAAGTTGCTCTCGAAGTCCGCGGCGCCCTCGACACCCTCGACAGGATCCGGGACGTGCCCATTCGTGAAGGCGCCGACGGGTCCTTGGTGCGGGTCGGCGATATTGCCGAAGTGCGGCGGGGGCTTCAGCAGCCTCAGCCGCTGGCCGCCATTATCGATGGCCGACGCGCAGTCGCTGTGGGAACTCGCCTCGATGACGGCTTGCGTGTTGGGCAATGGTCAGCACGCGTGCGCCAAGAGCTTGCAGCGTTTGAAGAGGATCTCTCAGCTGGTGTTGAGCTCAAGATCATCTTCGATCAGTCGGTCTATGCTGAGGAACGTTTTGGCTCGCTTCTGGTCAACCTTGGTCTTGGGATCATGCTGGTGATCGCGATCCTGTTCTTCACGCTTGGTCCCCGTGCGGCCTTGCTGGTGACGTTCGCTATCCCGCTCACCAGCCTTTTGAGCCTGACACTGATGAATTTCTTCGGTATTCCGATCCATCAGATGTCAATCACGGGACTGATCGTGGCACTTGGCCTCCTGGTTGATTCAGCGATTGTGATGTGTGACGCGGTCGGGCGGGCCCTGCGTCGCGGTTTGCCGGCACGGCAAGCCGTGGAAGAGAGCGTCGGGCGCCTTTGGATTCCGCTGTTAAGCTCGACACTGACCACAGTGCTCGCGTTTCTTCCGATCACGCTTCTTATTGGTGGGGCAGGGGAGTTCGTGGGTCCGATTGCCGACAGTGTGATCATTGCACTGCTGTCTTCGCTGGTTCTTGCACTCACTGTGGTGGCTGCTCTTGCGGGCTTGTTCCTCAAGCCCTCTGCGAGCGAAACGCGCACGGCATCGGGAGGTATTGACTTTCCGGTGGTGGGGCCAGCTTTTAAGACATTGCTGGGCATCAGTCTGGCTGCGCCGCGTCTCTCGATTTTCGCAGCGCTTCTCGCCCCGGCTCTCGGTTTCATCGGTGTCACGACGCTTCCGACCCAGTTCTTTCCGGCTGCTGATCGCAATCAGTTCCATATTGAGCTTCGCCTTCCATCTCAGTCGAGCCTTGAGCAAACCAAGCGCGCGACTGATATCGCGGACAAGCTCCTCGAGACGCATCCCGCCATTGAAGAAGCTGATTGGTTCGTGGGTGGTTCAGTCCCATCCTTCTACTACAATGTGGTGATGAACGAGGATGGTCAGCGGAACTTTGCCGAAGCCATGGTGACCGCCAAGGAGCTCGATGGAATCAATGATGTCTTGATCGAGCTTCAACAATCCCTTTCTGAGGCCATGCCCAATGTGCAGGTTAATGTGAGGCAGTTGGTACAAGGACCACCGTCTCCGGCCCCGTTCGAGCTGCGCATCCAAGGCCGGGATCTCCAGGTGCTGAAAGAGCTCGGCGAAGAGGCGCGGCTTATTCTTTCAGAGCTCCCTGAGATCAATGTGACGACCGCGTCGCTTTCCGGTGGTGAGCCCAAGTTGTGGGTCGATGTGGACGAAGATGAGGCCCGTCAAGCGGGGTTAGCTCTTCGCGACGTCGCCAGTGGGCTCGCCGCAAAACTCCAAGGCGCGCCAGGCGGCACTGTTATCGAGGGCGAGAACGAGGTGCCCGTCCTTGTTCGCCTCGATGATACAGCGCGCGGATCTTTTGAAGAGCTTGCATCGCTCGCACTGACCACCCGTGCGACTGATTCCATCGGTACACCGCTCTTGAGCTTAGGCGAGCTGAGCCTTGAGCCAGCGCCGTCGACCATTCGCCGTTATCAAGGCGAGCGGGTGAACCGGATCCTAGGTTACACGGCGGCCGATGCCTTGCCTTCCGCCGTGGTCACAGCCTTCGAACAAGCGGTTGCGGATGGAAGATTTGTGCTGCCGCCTGGATATTCCTATGCCTACGGAGGTGACGCGGAAGCCCGGTCTGATGCCGTCGGCGCGCTTTTGAGCTCAGTTGGCTTGATCGTTGTCGCGGCCATCGCCGTGATCGTTTTGACCTTTAACAGCTTCCGCCTGGGTGCCGTGGTGCTCGTTGTCGCTGGACTTTCCATGGGCCTGGGCATGTTGAGCCTGACGATCTCGGGCTACCCGTTTGGTTTCCAGCCGATCATTGCACTGATTGGTTTGGTTGGCGTAGCGATCAACGCAGCCATCATCATCATCGCGACCCTGAAGAATATTCCAGAGGCGGTGGCGGGCGATAGGCTCGCGGTGAGGGACGGCGTCCTCGAGACCTCGCGCCATATCACGTCAACGACGCTCACGACCTTTGCCGGGTTCTTGCCGCTGATTCTTGCGGAAGGCGACTTTTGGCCCCCGTTTGCAACAGCGATTGCGGGCGGGGTTGTCCTGTCTACGATTGTCTCATTCTTCTTTGTACCGCAGTGTTTCCTTCTCCTTACCCGTCGCCGCCCGGTTACGGTGTTTGAGGACGAAGAGTTTTTAGCCGATGAGGGGCTGTTCCATGCGACTGCTTAGTTTAGCTGCGAGCCTATCGCTCGCCATCGCCCCCGCTTGGGCGCAGACCGAAGAGCTCTTGCGAGAGTTGGTCAGCGAAAGCCCAGAGATTTTAGCGGCTCAGGATGAGGCCGCTGCGGCGAAGGCGGACCTTTGGGCGGCACGCGGACAGATGCTTCCGCAAGTCCGGGTCGAAGCCTTTACGCAAACGATCGAAGAAACCCTGCGTTTGGACGGAGCCGCGGGAGAGTTGACCCAAACCCGTGATCCGCGCGCGGTGAGCGCGATCGCTGATCAGGCGCTTTTCACCTCCGGCCGGATCTCGGGCAGCATCGGTGCAGCCAAAGCCACGTCGCTTTCGGCTTCCTACAATCGCGATGCGACGAAACAGGACGTTCTCCTCGAAGGCGCCAGCGCGATTGCCGATGTGGTTCGCGATCGGGCGATCCTCCAGGTGCGCCGCGAGAATGAAGCGATTGTTCGTAGGCGTCTGGAAGAAAGCGAAGCCCGCCGTCGCGCTGGCCTCGCCACCACCACAGACGTACGGCAGTCAGAGGCGCGGCTCGCTTTGGCCACGGCCGAAAGCATCGCTGCGGATGGCGCTCTTGATCGAAGCGAAGCCCTTTTCCTGCGCGTCTTTGGTCGCGAGGCCCCGCAGGGCCTCACGCTTCCCAATGCTTCTCGGCCCATGCCCCGCAGTCTGGAGGAGGCGCTCGGCACTACTATTGATCAGAGCCCTGATTTGGGTGCGAGTGATGAGCGGGTCAGGGCCGCGCGCCAGAATGTGCGAGCAGAGCGCGGTGCGTTGATGCCGCAATTCACGCTCACCGCAGCGGCCAGCACGATCGATAACGAACGCTTTGGCATCGAACTCGGTGAGGCTGAGCAATATTCGGTGACCGTGAATGGCCGCTGGAACCTCCTGAGCGGCGGTTCGGGTTACGCTCGTACGCGCGCAGCCAAGCGCCGAGCGGATGCTGCTAAGCGTACGCACACGGTTACGGAACGGCGCGTGCGGGAAAACACCATTTCTGCATGGACAAATCTTGTCACAGCGCGGTCGTCTGTCAGTGCACGTCAAGCGCAAGCCGATGCCGCCTCCGTCGCGGCGGAAGGTGTGGCAGCAGAATTCCGCAGCGGCCGCCGGACGCGCCTCGATGTTCTTGATGCGGATCAAGAGCGCAGCGATGCCCAAGTGGCTCTCGTCTCGGCCCAGCGTGATCACGCGGTCGCCAAGTTCGCCCTGCTGCGCGCAACCGGCCAGCTCTAGCTGTTGGTTTCGGAAGCGCGACGGGCAGGGAGGCTGGCGCGTTTCTTCCGTTCCTTTTGCCAGTTCTTGAAGTGCGGCAGGGCAAAGAGATAGATGCCGGTCCCCCACATCGCGAACAGCACGATGCCTGAGGGCAGGAAGATCGCCTTCTTGGTCCAGCTCGCAAAGAACGAGCCGTCGTGAAGACTCTCAATAATATCAGAGCGACGAAAGGCGACCTGCAGCACTTCGCCGCTCGATGTGTCGATTTGCGCTTCCCAGTTGTTGGACGCGATGAATTTCACGACCCCTTTGTCTGGCTTCACATCGACGCGGGCCAAGTCCTCCCAGGCGTGGAGATCAAGCTCTTCGATTTGCATTGCAATAGCGAAGAGCTCCTCAAAGCTTTGCTCAGGTAGGGCACTCGGGGCTTCGCCGCGCACGGTCGGCGGCTGAATCCACGTGATATCTTTCTTCAGCATCAGCATCAGGCCGGTCACAACGACCAAGCCCAGGGGGAGCATGATCAGCGGAGACGCCCAATGATGGATCTGTCTGATCAGCTTTTGCGGCTTCACCTTTTAGCACTCCTCAACAGGGAGCCGATGCCCTAACAGCTTGCCAATGCACGTCAAAGCGTGCGTGACTATATCCGTGGGACCAAAAGACGAGAGCACTTCATGGCATTTCTAGAACTGATGAGACGCGCAAGCACGCTGGTAGCAATTGCGGCCGTCTCTACTACCGCTGCGTGTGCGGATAACCACGACGAAGGCGAAGGCCTCGACTCTTCTGTTTTCAGCGGCATGGAATGGCGCTCCATTGGCCCGGCGCTGATGAGTGGTCGGATCGCAGATATTGTTCTGGTCCCTGATGATCCGGCGACTTGGTATGTCGGCGTTGGCTCTGGCGGCGTCTGGAAAACTGAGAACGCGGGTACAACGTGGACACCGCTTTTTGACGACCAAGACGTCTATTCGATCGGCGCTCTCGCGTTGAGCCCCCATGATCACAACGAGCTTTGGGTCGCCACCGGTGAAAACCACGGTGGCCGCCACCTGAGCTTCGGTAATGGTATCCATCGTTCGCGCGATGGCGGTGCCACTTGGCAGCACATGGGCCTTGAGGAGTCTGAGCACCTTTCCAAAATCATCATCCACCCGGAAGACCCCAATGTGATCTTTGTCGCGTCGCAAGGTCCTCTGTGGTCAGAGGGTGGCCAGCGTGGTCTCTACAAAACCACCGACGGCGGTGAGACTTGGGAGAATATCCTCTCGGGCAGTTCTTGGACTGGTGTCACCGATCTTCTGATGGATCCTCGCGACCCTGATGTTCTTTACGCGGCAACATGGCAGCGCCACCGGAACGTGGCGTCTTATCTTGGCACCGGCCCTGAAGGCAGCATTCATAAGTCCACCGATGGCGGCGTGACTTGGATCAACCTCAAGGAGGAGGGCACCGGTCTGCCAGGCGGCAATATGGGTAAGATTGGTCTCGCTTACTCACCGCAAAACCCGGACGTGGTTTACGCAGCGATTGAAACGGACCGTCGCGAAGGCGGCGTGTGGATGTCGTCTGACCGCGGTGCGTCCTGGAGCAAGCAGTCTGACGCTGTCGGCGGCGGAACGGGCCCTCACTACTATCAAGAGCTTTACGCAAGTCCGCACAAAGAGGGTCAGATCTACCTTCTGTCGAACTACACCCAAGTGTCCGACGACCATGGCAAGACCTTCCGCACGATCAATCTCGACAGCAAACACGTCGACGACCACGCTTTGGTCTTTCATCCAACGGACCCTGACTATGTCCTGATCGGCTCGGATGGCGGCATTTACGAGAGCTATGACGCGATGAAGTCGTGGCGTTTCATCAACAACCTGCCGATCACACAGTTCTACAAAGTGGCGGTTGATGACGCTGAGCCGTTTTACAATGTCTATGGCGGCACCCAGGATAACAGCTCCCAAGGCGGTCCATCGCGGACATTGAACGTCAATGGTATCCGCAACGAAGACTGGTTCATCACCCTTGGCGGCGACGGCCATCAGTCCGCGACGGAGCCTGGCAACCCAGATATTATGTATGCCCAGTGGCAGCAGGGGAACCTGACGCGGGTCGACCGCACAACGGGCGAGACGGTCTACATTAAGCCGCAAGCGGCACCGGGCGAGCCTATCGAGCGTTGGAACTGGGATGCACCGATTTGGGTTTCGCAACATGACCCTGCGCGCCTCTATTTCTCTTCTCAGCGCGTGTGGCGTTCGGATGATCGCGGTGACACCTGGACGGCTGTGTCCGGTGATCTGACCCGTGACGAAGATCGCATGCAGATCGAGCTCATGGGCCGCAAATGGTCATGGGATGCGGGCTGGGACCTGCTTGCGATGTCCGTTTACAACACGATCACGTCGTTCGGTGAATCGCCGATGAACGAGGATCTCCTTTATATCGGTACGGACGATGGCTTGATCCAAGTCACGGAAGACGGCGGCGAAAACTGGCGTCAAATTGAAGTTGGCGCTCTGCCTGGTGTTCCGGACACGGCTTTTGTCAACGATATCCGCGCAGATCTCCATGACGAAGACACCGTCTACATCGCGCTCGATAATCACAAGTTCGGTGACTACGCGCCTTACCTTCTGAAATCCGAGAACAGAGGCCGGACATGGACCTCCCTGGCGGACGACATTCCTGAGAAACACCTCGTCTGGCGTATTGTCCAAGACCATGTGGATCCGGAGCTTCTGTTCACGGCGACAGAGTTCGGCGTCTTTATGTCGGTCAATGGCGGTGAGAACTGGACGGAGTTTTCCCAAGGCCTTCCTACCATCGCCTTGCGTGACATCACCATTCAGCGCCGTGAAGATGATCTCGTCGCGGCATCCTTTGGTCGGGGCTTCTACATCCTCGATGACATCGCGCCGCTCCGGGATGTCGATGAAGACGCGCTGGAAGAGGGCTCTCTTCTTTGGCCAGGGCGCCGTGCCTGGTGGTACATCGAAGAGACGCCGATCGGCGATCGGGGGCGTGCGGAGCAGGGCCACGGCTACTTCACCGCTGACAACCCGCCTTTCGGTGCTGTCTTCACCTATTATCTCTCCGAGGGTCTTCAGACCAAAGAAGAGATGCGGGTTGAATCCGAAAAGGATGCGAACGACGCTGGTGACGATACGCCGTTCCCTGGCTTCGATGCGATCACTGAAGAGCTGAACGAAGTGGCCCCCGAGGTGATGCTGATCGTTCGCGACAGTGATGGCGAGGTCGTTCGGAAACTTAGTGGTCCAACGTCAAAAGGTTTCCACCGCGTCTCTTGGGACCTTTCGCAGCCTGACATCTTCGCGCTTCGTTCGGTGCCGGACGAAGACGAGGGTGGCTTTATGGTTGGACCGGGCACTTACACAGTGTCGCTTGCGCAGCGCATCGACGGCGAAACTACAGAGCTTGTGGGCCCGCAGTCCTTCGACGTTGAAGTGCTTCGCCGCGGCGCTCTAGAAGGGGCAACACCGGAGGAAGTGGCGGCGTTCTGGGATCGTCTGGCGGCAACTTATCGTCGGAGCTCGGCAACGCTCGCCGCGCTTGATGAGCTCGATACGCAGGTTGACCTTTTGAAAGCGGCGCTTGATCGCTCTTCTGCCGGTTCGGAGCTCAACGCTGATTGGGAAGCGCTTCGTGCTCGGACCAATGCTGTCCAAGAGATGCTGCGCGGCAACCCTGCACGCAACGCGATCGGCGAGCGCACGCTGCCAACCGTTGGTGCGCGCCTTTTCCATGCCTGGGGCGGTGTCGGATCGAGCACGTATGGTCCAACACCAAGCCACGTTCAGTCGCTTGAATGGGCCGAGGCTGCTCTCGATGAAGCCGTGAGCGAGATCGAAGCCATGCAGGCTGAGGATGTCGCAGCGTTCCTCACAGCCCTTGAAGAAGCTGGTGCCCCATGGGTGCCGGGAGCGAGGATCCCTGCCAACTAAGAAGGCAGCCCTCGGACTATCAGCTCTTTTGACTGCGCCGCTTTCGAGCGGCGCAGTTTTTGCTGAAGCCTATGTCGACGAGGTCGTCGTAAAGGGAGCGGTTGAGGAAGCACCGGTCCCAACCGTTCTCTACGATGATCTAGCGCTAGACCTTGGCTCATTCGCGGCAGAGCAGCCGGGTCTCTCTTTGTCGACCAACTCCCGCGGGGAGGTTGGCCTGGCCATCCGCGGCAGAAGTGAGCGCGAAGCGCGGATCTTGATCAACGGCTACACCTTGTTTGATCCGTGGGATGAGCGCCTCAATCTCGCCAACCTGCCCGGCGCTTCATTCAGCGGTTCCTTGCTGGCCTTAGGTCACGCTCAAAGCGGCCCTGGCGGTCTGCTCATGCTGGAGACCACGAAGGCTGAGCAAACCCGGGCAACCTTTGAGGCGGGAGATTTTGGCTTTGCGCGCGGGCACGGCATTCTGGCTCGTCCAGGTGCTATGATCGCTGTCGAGGGGTTCTCCCGTGACGGTGTTCGGGCGCCGAACAACGCCGCGCTCCCTTTCTCGCAAAGCGATCTTTCAACCCGAACAAATACAGATAGGGAACAAGCGAGCATTCTTGCATCCAGTCAAGGAGAGTTCCGAGGGTTGGCGCTCGACGGCCTTGCGTTGGTATCATCATCTGACTACGGCGTGGCCCCTGAGAGTCATCTCGACCCAGAGGTTGCGAACGTGCGCTTTTGGCAGGTGCCGGAAGATCAGCGTTTGTTTTTCGGCTCAAGCGTCAGCACAACCAGGCGAGATGTTCAAATCACTCTCAAAGGCTGGGCGCATGGCGCAAGGCAAAAGATTAACGCCTTCGACGATGCATCGTACACGTCGATTGAGAGAACAGAGACCTCATCAGATTTAGCCTACGGCTTTGACACTGTTCTGAATGGCTCCTCCTGGGATTTGGGTGCGTCCTGGAACGATGCGCATCATGATGAACAAGAGACAGGCAGGCAGCAGGACGAATTTTCGCGCCAGTCCTTTGCTTTCTGGGGGGCGACGAAGCGGTCGCTTGGCGGATCATTGTCTCTCGCTACTGATCTGCGTCACGAAGGCTTTGTGACTGGGCAAACTGGCGGAAGGGAAAGCGGATCCGATCTTTCTCTGACGACGGGCCGAGTCGAGATGCGTTCGAGCGGCCCACTGAGTTGGACGCTGACAGCGGCCAGAATAGGCCGTCTTCCCACGCAACGAGAACTCTACGGGGAGGCTTTGGGACGGTTTCTCGTCAATCCCAACTTAAATGCCGAGCGTGCTTGGGCGGGGGAGGGATCGGTCCATCTCACGAACGAGAAGCACAAGCTCAACATCACAACGTTCATCGAGGACCGTTCTGATGTGATCTCTCAACAGGTGGTGGCATCACCTGATGGGAATCTTCGACAGCGGATCAATACGGAGGGATATCTCGCTTACGGTTTCGAAGCGGAGATACAGACGCGGATCAGCGACGCTCTCAGCCTCCAAGGCCATGCCACGCTCACGCGGTATGATCGTCGCGGTGATGCTAGCTTTCTCACCGAGCGCCCCACCCGTCAGGTTCAAGCGGCATTGTCCTACCAGCCGACCAGTGCATTCGATGGTAGACTGAGGCTGCGGCACCAATCGGGAGCTTTTTCGCTTGATGACACTGGCGGGCGGGTGAAGCTGCCATCGGGTACCGCTGTCGATCTCGAAGCGGGCGTCGTTTTCAGTCGCTCCTATCGGGGCTATCTTCGGTTAGAAAATGCTTTCGATGCAGAAGTTGTCCCCCAATTGGGGCTTCCTGCGCCGGGGCGCGCGGTTCGATTTGGCGTCTCGTGGGTTCTCTAACCAGAACGTTGGGTGCGCCTCAAACAGAGCAGGGGCCGCTTTGTGTTTGTGCCCATATGAACCATTCCACCACATGAGACCAGTTTTTGAGCGATCCGTGCGCAGCAATATAGAGAACGCCGCGAACGTCAAAAAGAAAGCAAAAACAACAAGCAAGCGTCATGATTCGTTGGCTGGAACCACGAAATCATGGTGAATGAAAGATGACCATGGCACACTAGATGAACCGTCTTTGGCATGGTGTTTCGTCCTGTCATAACCGTTCTTCTCTCAGTCATGGGTGCCGTCGGCATGGCCGCGGCTGAAGAACGAGGAACGTTGACGTTCACGCTCGAGAATGATGTGTTCTCTGGCCAAGATCGCCATTACACGAACGGATTACGTGTCGGCTATGTCACCGCTCCGGTCGAAGGCAACGCGGTTGACCGCGCCTTCGCCAACGAGGGCGACGTGATCCGCCGAGGCTTTGCAGCAAGCCAGCAGCTTTATACGCCCGACGATATTTTGGTCGAAGTTCCGGATGAGGACGACCATCCTTATGCAGCTTACCTCTTCGGTGAATATTCTGTTCTGACCGAGAATGACGGTCAGTGGCGTCTTCTGACCGTTGAGCTTGGCGTCATTGGACCTTGGGCTCTCGGAGAAGAGACACAAAACTGGTTCCACCGTGCCCGCGGCTATGCGGAAGCTGAAGGTTGGGACACCCAATTGGACAACGAAGTCGCTTTCAACCTGTCCTATGATTGGAAAGGGCGCCCGTGGGCTGAAGCGCGCTGGGCTGGCCTGGACATGGAGCTGACGCCTGTGGCTGGTGCCTCGCTGGGTACTGTCGACGTCAACGCTCGGGTTGGGGCCATGGTGCGCCTGGGTCCGAACCTGGGATCCGACTTTGGTCCCGCTCGCATCCGTCCTTCACTCACGGGTTCTGGCCACTACAATCGCTCGGGCCTCTGGTACGTCTTTGCAGGTATCGAAGGCCGTGTTGTGGGCCACGATGTCTTCATCGATGGCAGCCTTTTCCAAGACGGTCCCTCGACAGACAAAGAGGTCTTTGTCGCTGACGCACAAGCGGGCATCGCAGTGCAGGTTGGTCGTGCACAGATCGCATGGACCATGGTGGGCCGGACCAAGCGCTACCAGACCCAAGACGAAGCTGATGTCTTTGGTGCTGTGTCGATTGGCTTCAAGCTCTAATCACGAAGTCTCTCGATAGATGTGACACGCGCGCCCCGAAGGCGCGCGTCGACGTATGGTGACGTACTGACGACCAACGTCGATGTGCTGCATCAACATCAGCTGCTTATCTCCTACGATGACCGACGGGTGGAATGAGGTGTTCTGAACCCGTTCTAGCGGTCTGACGGTTTGGTTCTGACTGCTGGGGTTGGATCGATCCCCCGAGCGGCCAAAACAGCAATAACTTTGGAACAGCTGCTAGAAAATTTGCCTAAAAGTGCAGATTTTAGCGCCTCAACGCCTGCAATGACGGGCTTTTTAGTCCTGGGCCTTCGTCCTAGATTGCTTGAATCATTGCCAAAAACTTACCTAAGATCCGTTTACCTACATTTTTATAGATTCCTTTAGTCCGCCTGGCGCGAAATGGCCCCTCGAGGAGTTGTCTTCGGGGAGAAGCTCATGACCAAAGCTGTGTGGAAAGGCAGTGTCGCCGCGATTGCGCTTTGCGCATCGTGCCACGGTTTTGCTCAAGCTCAGAACGAGGGCACGGACGCTCCGCTCACCGCTTATCAGGGCGTGATTGGGCCGGACTACGGATCACTTGACGCGTTCTATGGAAGTTTGGACGCCTTTTGGGGATCGCTCGATGCGTTTTACGGCAGCCTCGACGCGTTCGATGGCGGCTCGGTCAATCCCTACTATGGCTCGTTGGATGCTTTCGACGGCTCGGTTGAAGCGCAGTACGGCAGCCTCGATGCCTTTTACGGTTCGCTTGACGCTTTCTATGGCAATCTTGATGCGTTCTATGGGCACCTCGATGCATTCTGGGGGTCGCTCGACGCTTTCTACGGAAACTTGGACGCGTTCTATGGTTCCCTCGACGCATTTTGGGGCAGTCTGGACGCGTTTTACGGCAGCCTCGACGCATTCGCCGACCCAGCAACGCTAAGTACGGATCTTCAGTCTCTGATCAACCAAGCGGAACAGTCTTTCGGCAGCGCGGTTCAGGGGCAAACGGATCAATCCTTCCAAGATGCGGTGTTGCAGCCGGTGCTCGAGAAGTATGGCCTGCAATCGGATCTCACTGGCCTCGAGGGTCTTGCACGGGAAGAGATCGCGCTCCTGACGATCGAGCTCCACGACCGTGTGATGGGCTTCACAGGTCTTGATCACGTCGATCATTGGATGGGTGCGATCGGCTGGAGCCCCACGCTGTCTTATGAGGCGGGCGCTGGCGAGGATGTCAGCATCGGTATCATCGATACACTGCTCGCAAGCGACAGCGGCTTCGGCGACGTTGAGAAATCCAAGGGCCACAGAGTTAAAGGTCAGAACCATGGCGCGGCGGTCGCGTCTTTGATCAACGCCGCTCATGATGGCCGGGGTGTGATGGGGATCGCGCCCGACGCCGAAATCAGCTTCTATAATCCGTTTGATGCAACGTATACAGCGGACTGGAGCGACATCATTGCGGGTATCAAGTCATTGACGAGCAATGGCAACGGCGATGTCGATGTCATTAACCTCTCTCTTGGAACATCAGGATGGACCCTTCACCAGGACTGGGTGAGTGTCTTCTCCAACAAACAGGTCCAACGCCGGGCCGGTGATGTTGTGTTCGTGAAAGCCGCGGGCAACGACGGCTTAGCGCAAACCCAAGATATCGAATGGGGCAATCTTGACGCGCACAACCGGCTGCTGATCGTTGGTTCGGTTGATCCGAGCGGTGAGATTTCTGACTTCTCCAACACGCCAGGTGATGCTTGCCTGTTGGTCAACGGCGTTTGCGATCCTGAGAACATGCTGATGAACCGGTTCCTGGTGGCGCCGGGCGAGATGCTTCTCACCAATGACAACAATGGCGGCGTGACAAGAGCTACGGGTACGTCCTTTGCTGCGCCTTTGGTCACAGGTGCAGTGGCCCTTGTGCAGAGCAACTGGCCGTGGCTCAAGCAACATCCAGAGGCGACGGCCGACATCATTCTGCAGTCGGCTACGGACCTCGGTGATCCCGGCGTTGATAGCACCTATGGCTGGGGTCTTTTGAACGTTGATGCAGCTCTGCAGCCGCTCGACCCGAACAGCCTGACGCTCGAAACCGAAAATGGTGTTGTCTCTTACAGTGAGGTGGGCGGGACCACGCTCGGCGCTGTTTCGCTGGCTGGTACTGGCGGAACACTGACATTCTATGAGACCATCGGCGATACCTACAGGGATTTCGCGATCGATCTGGCAAGCACCAGTCTTCAAGGTGATCCTGAAGCTGTTCAGGATACGGAGACTGAAGCCTATCTTGCAACACGCACGCAACAGCCAACCCAGGCATCGTCAAGCGGCAAAAAGAAGAAAAAGAAAAATAAGCTCGCGGGTTTCACCGACGGCCTCTACCTTGGTGGCGGCACGTTTGGTAATGAGGAAAGCCGCTGGCTCTTCAGTGTTGAAGCCAATCGTCATGCTCCGAACGAAGTGCTCGATCTCGACGCTGTGCCTTTTCAAACCACATCGACCCTCGTCAACAACGACACGGGCCTGACGCTCCAGTTTGGTCAGGGCGAAAGTGCACTCAGTTTCCATGGTGCAGGCGCGTTTGGCATGTTGTCCGACCACGATGTTCAAACAGGTGGTGTGAACCCGCTTCTTGGACTTGCGTCTGGTGGGACATTTGCGAATGCCGTCATCCCACTTGATGGTCGACTGAGCATCGGTATCGGGATCACCAATACCGACGAACGCGAAGGCTTCCTCGACGAGGCATCAGGTGAGTTCCGTTCGGCCTTTGTTGGCGTGGCCAACTATCAGGCTTCCGCGATCAACCTCAATGCTCGCTACAAGCTTTCGGATCGCATGGACCTCACAACATCGTACACACAGCTTCATGAAGATACAGGTCTTCTGGGTACGCAAGGCTCAGGCGCTTTGGCGCTGGACGGCGGCGCAACCACAGATGCGGTGACCTTTGGTGCCGACCGGTTTTTTGATCGTGGCCTCGTTGTCTCCGCTTCGGCCACGATGGGACGCACACAGGGCGCTGAGTTTGATCAGTCGATCTTGTCGGTGACCGACGATGGTCTGACCTCGACGGCTTTCCAGATCACCGCAGAGAAGACTGGCGTCTTCGGCAAGCAGGACAGTCTGCGTGCGTCTATCGCTCAGCCTCTTCACATCGAAAACGGTTCCCTAGGCATCACCACGATGCAGGTGATTGATCGCGAGACCGGCGAACTTGGCCTTGTGACTGATCAAGTGGATCTTGATCAGGACACGCGGAGAATGGTGTCGGAGTTTCTCTACTCCCGCCCATTGGCGGACGGCCGTGGCTCGATGAGCGCTTTCAGCCAGCTCGATACAGGCGACAACGTCACCAATGCCGGCGAAACTGTGCTGACACTGGGTTTACGATTCGGCATGACTTACTGACGCTTAGGGGCGGAGTTGTCGTGTCCGGTTGAGCGACTGGATCAATGCAACGGGCTTGGTCCACCGCTCCTTAAGCAAGTGAACGTAAGGGTTTCAGGCAGTTGATTGCGCTAGACGTCAATGTTCCGAAGGGCACCCGTTGCGACCTTAATCGCTGCCTTGGCGTTCTTCGCAACGAGCGACGCGGCGTGGCTCGTTGGCAGTGCGGCTGCTTCGGCTACTGAAGCAACCGAACCTCTTTCGCCTCTCGATCAGGCTATCACTGACGCAAAAAAAGCGGTGGCCACGTCCCCGATGACGGCGCTCGCTCACGCTGAACGCGCCGAGGTTCTCGCGTCAGAGCTCGAGACTTCGGAGTCCCTGAGCTCGGCCCTTTGGCTCCAGGGTGAGGCGCTCACGCGGCTCAACAGGCCAGACGATGCGCAGCCCATTATCGATCAAGCCATCAGCCTTATGAAAGACCCATCAAGCCGGCTTGCTGGTGACCTTCTCTTATCCAAGGGGCGCGTTAAGCGTATGAAAGGGGAGGTTGGTCCCGCTCTTGAGAGCTTCCAATCCGCCTACCGTGTTTTTGAAAGGCTCGATGAAACGCGCAGCCAGGCGCTTGCGCTGCAAAGCATCGGCACTCTTTACGCGAAGGCTCGTCAACATCAGCGTGCGATCGACTACAACGAACGAGCGTCCAATATATTCTCCGATGACGGCATTCTCGATCTTGTGTCGCTGAATAACCGTGCCAACGCTTACCGTGAGCTCGAAGCTTTCGACGAAGCTGATGAGATGTTGAGTCAAGCGTTGACGATGGCTGAGGCTTCTGGGAGTGCGCTTCTTCAAGTCCGTATCTTGACGAATATCGCTGTGAATCATGCTGAGAGGAGCGACTTCGACGCGGCGGAGCGTGCCCTTTCGACAGGCTTCTCCCTTGCGGTATCGGACGAAACAAAGGGGTGGCTGCCCTTTCTCTGGGGAGCGAAGGCAGAGCTGGCCTACGCATTGGGGCAGGGCGATGCGGCGCTGGAGGCCATCGAAAAGGCATTCGAAGGCGCCGACCTCGAAGCCACAACCGGCCCCTTCCGCGATTTTCATGAGGTCGCCTACAAGATCTACGCTTCCTTTGAGATGCACGAGCTCGCTCTCGTTCACTTATCAGCATTCAAACGACTCGATGACGAAGGTCGTGAGATTGCTGCGTCTGCCAACAACGCTCTGATCAATGCGGAATTTGAGTTGGCGAACAAGGAACTGCAGATCGAGCGTCTGCGTGCAGATCAATTTGAAAAGGATGCTGAAATCGCTCGTTCGCGCTTGGCGCTTCGTCGGGTCGTGGGTGCAGCGGTCATCTTGACGTTTCTCTCTTTGATCGCGTTTCTGGCTTATTCCTACCGATCTGCGAAGCGCTTCGCGGTGACGTTGGGCCAAAAGAACAGCGAGCTCAGCGATGCCAACGTCGCTCTCCAGGACGCAAATCAGGCAAAGCTCGAATTTCTTGCCGTGACGAGCCATGAAATCCGTACACCGCTCAACGCCATTATTGGTTTGTCGGATGTGATGCTTGGAACGACTTCGCTTGCCGAAAAAGATCATGAGTTTGTCACGATGATCAATCAAGCTGGGTCTCATTTGCTTGAGGTGGTCAACGACATCCTTGATGTTTCCAAACTCGAGACGGGTCAACTGACCGTTTATGCTGAACCGACCAATGTCGCTGATCTAGTCAGCAATGTTGCTGCGATCTGGCGGAAAGCAGCGGAGGACAAGGGGCTCACATTCAATATCAGCATTGATGATGCAATGGGTACGTACGTTACGGACCCTAGACTGATACGTCAGACGATTTCAAATCTTCTGTCGAATGCTGTTAAATTCACTGCACAAGGATCAATATCTCTATCGTGTTTGCCGAGTGTGGGCAGGGGGTTTGAAATCAGTGTGCGTGACACAGGTATTGGTATCTCCGACGACCAGGTCGATATTGTGTTCGAGGCATTCCGGCAGGCTGATGGACGTAAGCAGCGCAACTATGGTGGGACGGGGCTCGGACTTGCGATCTGTAAGAGGATTGCCCGGGTTCTCGGCGGAGACATTACGTTGGCGAGCGTCCCTGGAGCGGGTTCCGAGTTTGTTCTGAGTGTACCAGCGGAGTTGGCGGGGGTAGACGCCGCGACAGCTACAGTGACATTGAGTGATCAGCCCGACTCAAACGATCAGCCAACAGAAGAAATCTTGACTGACCTCAATATCTTGGTTGCCGAAGACAACCCAACAAACGCTATGGTGATCCGCGCCTATCTCACGCGAGACCAAGCCGCGGTCACGATCGTCGAGAATGGCCTCTTGGCGGTCGAAGCTGTTCAATCGGGGAACTTCGACGTCGTTCTCATGGACAAACAGATGCCTGTCCTTGACGGCTATGCGGCGACCAGAGCCATCCGAGAACTAGCAGGGCCCCAGCGGGACGTCCCTATTATTGCAGTGACCGCGGACGCTTTTGAAGAGTCGTCTGCTGAAGCGCTTAGTCATGGCATGAACGATTTTGTCAGTAAACCACTTAATCCGGTCGATCTGAAGGCGGCCATCCGGAGGGCCGTTGAGCCAGCCGAAGAACAACAGGGCCGTGCTGTGCCAAGCATGAGTGGGAATGGGCATCAGTCCAAGCTGGACTAAGCCTTTGTCGGCGTGTTCCCAACTCTCATTGTTCGTCTCAACGACAAGCTGTGGTGTGTAGCTTGCAATGAACAGCTGCGTACAATTCTCCGTCTCTAAGCAATAAGAGGACGCAGGTCGGAGGTTTGGATGAGGTTACGAACCAAATCAGAAAAATGAGCAGAGAACGGAGCGATTCTTCGTTATCCTTTGAGCCAAAGAACGAGTAGAAGAGAGCCAAGTGGCTTGAGCATAAACGCGCAACTTGGGCACGACAAAAACTGAGATGATGAAGCAAATGCCGGCTCGACCTCATCGCAAAGGGCGAGAGGCCGGGGGATCACCTTTGCGACGTAGTCCAATCCACGGCCTCAAAAACTGAGGCTTTGAAGCTGGAAGTATTCCGCCCCAAGAGATAATCTCTGGGAAATTCTAAAATGAAATGGCGGAAACGTATGAAATATCTGGTGACCGGTGCATTGCTATTGGCCCTTACGGCGTGTGCGCGGAATGATGGGCCAAGGACAGCCGAAATCGAGATTGATGCCTCCACGGAACGTGCAGTGACGGGCGGCCGCATCGCTGGTTTTAGCGAGGTGAACGGTGCCCAGGTTTGGCGTTCGGTGCCTTATGCTGCTGATACCTCTGGTGAGAATCGATGGCGTGCCCCCCGACCCAGGGCCCCTTGGGATGGGCTCCGCGAGGCAACCCAGTTTGGTCCGCCATGCCCGCAGATCGCGACGCCGCTGAGCAAGCGCTATGGCTATGTCCCTGGCGAGCTTATCGGTTCTGAGGACTGTCTGACCCTTGATATTTACGCTCCTGCCGATGCGCGGGGACGAGATCTTCCAGTCATGGTCTGGATCCATGGCGGCTACAACGTTGTGGGGTCCTCCCAGCAATATAGCGGCCATAATCTAGCGGTGAACGAAGATGTGATCGTGATGATTGTCCAGTACCGTTTGGGTCCGTTGGGATGGTTCTCCCATCCCGATCTTGCGGACTCGGCCCAAACTGAACTCGACCGTGGTTCGAACTTTGGAACGATGGATCTCATTGCGGCGCTTGAATGGGTTCAAGACAATGCCGCCGTGTTCGGAGGCAATCCCGAGAACGTGACGGTCTTCGGCGAAAGTGCAGGCGGCCACAATGTCGCGACACTGTTGGCTTCTCCTTATGCGGAGGGTCTCTTTCACCGGGCGATCATCCAGTCAGGCAGCTTCGACAGCCTCACGATCGCAGAGGCGAGGGGTGAAGAGGGAAACCAGCCTAATCCCTCACTCGAGGTTGCTGAGCGTCTCGGCGTTGAAAATTTCCACACAGCGACGACAGAGGAAGTCTTCGCTGCCTACGAGCGCACTAACTTCTTGGTGCTGGATATGCCGCGCGTTTTCCAAGATGGGGTGGTCATCCCCGAGACCCCTTTGAGAGAAGCGTTTGCGTCGCCTGAAACCTTCAACAATGTGCCGATCATCACGGGCACCAATCGCGATGAAATGAAGCTCTTCTTGGCGATGGATCCTGAGTACACGAAAAGAATTCTTCGTGTTCCTGTGCCGCGAGATATCGACTTCTACAATACAGCTTCTGAGTATGCAGGGCGCTACTGGCGGCTTCGAGCGGTCGATCGTCCAGCGCGCACGATGCGGGATGGCGGCCATAGTGAGGTCTACGCGTATCGATTTGATTGGGATGAGGGCGGACGGTTACTCTTCACCGACACCGGCGTTCTTCTTGGTGCGGCGCATGCGATGGAGATTCCCTTCGTTTTTAACAATTTTGAATTTTTCGGTGCACTGAATGGTTCTATTTTTGGAAAAAAGACTGAAGAGACTCGTCAAGAGCTAAGCGCTGCCATGGGTACCTATTGGGCAAATTTTGCGAGAGATGGAGTTCCCTACGCAGACGGATTTGATCAATGGCCTCCCTATGAGGACGGCGAGTCGCTCTTGTACCTCGATAGTTCCAACGACGGAGGGATTCGCGTAAAGGCCGGAGGCGACAGTTTAGAGAAATTGTTGGCAGACCTCACGGCCGATTCGAGGATCAACCAGGAACAAAAATGTACGATTGTTGCGTCCCTGAGCGACTTCAATAGGAACACAGAAGTCGATCCGTCCGATGCTCTTGGTTGTCCCGCTGAGCTCGATCAGATTGCTGCGCTGGACTAGGCGAACGGGGGTAGTCTTCGTCTCGCCGGAATATCGGCAGGATAGTGGGAGTGGCTTGGTCCTCTCCCACTTCTTTGTTCTAGTCTGTTGCCAAATTTTTCGGGCGGTTTGGACGTCGCAAAGTCTCGCGGTCTCCTTGAACGGTGGATCGATTGATCCCTCCACCCATCATCAATTTGAGTTATCTCAGGATCGCCAAATATCGTGGCGGAGAGTTCGAGACAAAGTTCGAACCCGGAGCCATGCGCTCAAATAGCCGAAGGCGGTAGCGCAAATCAAAAAATGGCGGACAGGAAGGGATTCGAACCCTCGAGACGGGACAAACCGCCTACTCCCTTAGCAGGGGAGCGCCTTCGACCACTCGGCCACCTGTCCACCGGCGGGTAGACCGCATGGAACTTCAGGTTTCAAGCTCTTTTGTCGATTGTGTGAAAACCAGGCTTGAGCATCGGACGCACCGGAGGGCCGCAGCCTGGTGGCTTACGCCGTGATCTGCAGGCTAGACGGGTTGTCCTCATTGGCCTGCGCGTAAATCGCGACCACAGCACTTGCGCGCGACGAGCCATTCTCTTCTTGCTCGCGGCGCTCTGCAGCGCGCTCAACCGAGATATCGGCTTGTGCGTTGAGCAATTGGCGCTGTGCGGCTGCGGCTATTGCCCGATCGGCGGCTGATGGTTCCGCTGGCGCGAGGGCTGCTTTGATCACAACGCGCATTTTGGCGACGGTGTCTTCGGGGTCGTTCTCTGGGGAGACGTCGATCGGGACCGAGCCGCCAACGGCGTAGTCTTGGCCGTCCGGGCCGCGCTGATAGTCATAGCTGATCGCGCCAGCGTATTGCCCGCCAACGGCTTTGTGGGCTTGCTCATGGGCGCGAACTTCGCGGTCTCGTGCTTTGAGTTCCTCGACCTGCTTTTGCTCCTCTTCTGTGAGCTCACCCGTTTGCAGAGAGGAGGTCTCATTGGCGACAACATTGATCGCTCCTGCCTGGGTCACCCCATCCACCGAAGCCGGAGCAGAAGCAGCTTGCACTGCGCCCTGCGGGCCTGCGGGAGGTTCACCGCGGAGGTTGGCGCCTAGGGATCCGGAAAACCGGGTCGGCGCTTGATTGGTCACCGAGAAATCCATGATGAGACAATATCACCGAAAGCTTGCCGTAACCCTAACGGTGATCAACCCTAACGCGTATCGCGCTGTGGATTTCAGCATCTTGACTCAAGGCCAGCTCCCAACGCCGCTGAAAAACTGCTTCAAAAGCAGCCTAATCTTCTGAATCAAAAGGTTTTCCGCCGCGCCCCCACCAGGCGAATTGGCGGACCAAGCCGCGGAACAAACGCACCTCGGCAACGGTCAACTTTGCGTGCGTAAACATCGTGCGCAGGTTCCGTTCTTTGGTTTTCCTTTTGTCTGGCGGGTAGAAATAGCCAGCTTCGTCGAGCACGCCGCCGAGGTGATCGAGCATGGCATCGAGCTCTTCCCGGGATGCTGGTTCCTCGTCATAGGGGCTTTCGAAGGGTAGCGACCTGTCTTCAGAGCGGCGCCATTCATAGGCCGTTAGCAGCACAGCTTGCGCCAGGTTCAGCGACGAGAAATCAGGATTGACGGGCAGGGTGAGGATCGCGTCCGCATGGGCAACATCGTCTGTTTCGAGTCCAGACTTTTCAGCACCGAAGAGGATGGCCGTGCGCTCGCCTTTTGCGATGTGGCCTCGCGCCACGCTGGCACTTTCTTCAGCGTCGTAGACCGGCAGAAAGAGCCCTCGCTGGCGCGCCGTCGTGGCGATCACAAAGGTGCAGTCGGCGGTGGCCTCCCTGACGTTATCAAAGATCCTCGCATCATCGAGAATGCGCCCAGCACCTGCTGCCATGGCCGCGGCTTTGGGATTGGGCCAGCCGTCGCGCGGCGCCACGATCCGCATGCCCGTCAGCCCGAAATTGAGCATCGCGCGGGCAGCGGCGCCAATATTCTCACCCATTTGCGGTCGGACGAGAACGATCAAAGGTTGAGAAGGCAGGTTGGTGTCTTGGGGCGCAGTCATGGCGCCCTCGTTCCAGCGCTTCGGGCACTTCGCAAGGCCTGAGGCTGATCAGTGGGCCCGATAGGGCGCGATTGACTTGGCAAGCAGGCCTTTCGGACCACGCGACGTCGTAGCAAGAACACGATCACCCGGTGTGAGTTCGGAGAAGCCTCCTGCGCGCACAGTCTCCATATGCACGAAGATGTCCTCCGTCTCGTCATCCTCTTGCAGGAAGCCATAGCCTTTGGCGCGGCTGAACCATTTGACGGTCATCATGCGCTGCGGCCCGTCGTGGCTCTCGAGGTCGGCGTCTTGGCGAGCCATAGGGTGCGGCGCTTCATTGCTGCGCAAATGGATGATCCGCACAGCCTGAAGGCCCTTTTCGCGCTTCACCGCCTCGCACTTAATATCGGCGCCTTCGTCGGGGGCGGAAAGGCCACTGGAGCGAAGACATGAGCTGTGAAGCATCACATCGGACGAGCCGTCGTCTGGAGTGATGAAGCCGTAACCTTTTGATTGATCAAACCATTTGACGGTTCCGGTGACTTCGGTCACCGCCTGAGCAGCGTCATCCTTTGGCGCAGGAACCGCACGGGCGTCTGACAGGTGTTCAGTCATCAGCTTCTCTCCACGCCCCACGTTAATCATATCCCAGATGTGGCGCTTTGTCATTATCGTGAGAGGGGAGAAGCAGCTTCATGACTCGCGTGTAACGCGAGTGCCTGCTTTTTTGTCACCCTTGCGTGTTCGTGAGGAATCTTGGCCAGCGATGCTTCGCGTCCGTCCGCGACGAATGTTAAGACAGGTGATTCGAAAGAAAGAGAGAGCGCCGTGCGCATCGAACCTCATTTTTCCAAACTGCCCGCTGTCGATTATGAAGAGCGCTCTGTTGAGAGCGATCTTGGTCGGGTCGAGATCATTGTCCCGACCGGGTTCTCCCAGCTCGCGACCGACATTTTGGCTAAGAAGTATATGCGCCGTGCGGGGGTGCCGTCTGCCACGCTCCGTGTCGCCGAAGACGGTGTCCCTGAAGAGCTCCAGCGCGCCATCCCGGAGGAAGGTGCGACCTTTGGGCGAGAGCTTGATGCGCGGGCGACCTTTGGTCGGTTGGCCGGGGCCTGGGCCTATCACGGGCTGAAGCAAGGCCTGTTCGAAAGCTCGGCTGACGCTGTCCTCTTCAAGCACGAGTGTGAGGCCCTTTTGGAGCGCCAAATCGCGGCGCCTAACTCGCCCCAATGGTTCAGCACGGGTCTTTCTTGGGCTTACGGAATTTCAGCGCCGGGAGCAGGTCACTTCCGTTACGATGCTGAAGCCGGGTCTGTCGTTGAAGTCGAGGATGTCTACGCCAACCCTCAGCCCCATGCCTGTTTCATTCAGTCGGTGGAAGACTCACTGGTGGGTGAGGGCGGAATCTTTGATCTGCTCACGCGGGAAGCCAAGCTCTTCAAATATGGCTCGGGGTCGGGCAGCAATTTTTCAGCCCTCCGCGGTGCTGGCGAGCCGCTTTCGGGTGGCGGGACCACATCGGGCTTGATCAGTTTCCTGAAGGTCGCTGACTCTGCTGCTGGTGCGATCAAATCAGGCGGGACCACCCGCCGCGCGGCCAAAATGGTCGTTCTCGATATCGATCATCCGGATATCGAGGAATTCGTATCCTGGAAACGCCAAGAAGAAGAAAAGGTTGCGTGCCTCGCTGCCGGTTCGGTGGTGATTGAGCGGCATCTGCGCAAAATCACTGCGGCGACCCGTGATGTTCCGAACACCACACGTTTCGACCTTCGGGGTAACGATCGGCTGAAACGTGCGGTCAACACGGCGAAGAGAGACGGTGTGCCCGGGGGCCTCATCGATCGGTGTCTTCGCATGCTCGCTGAGACCGAGGAGACGCCCCAAATCCCGATCTTCTCTGTGGATTGGGACAGCGAAGGCTATCGAACCGTCAGTGGGCAGAATGCCAATCTTTCGGTTCGTGTCACCAACAGCTTTCTCGATGCCGTGCGCGATGAAACGGAGTGGCCGTTGCGCCGCCGCGTGGACGGGGAAGTGGTCAAGACGGTCTCTGCTGCAGAGCTTTGGCGCGAAATCGGCGATGCGGCCTGGGCTGCCGCTGATCCCGGTGTTCAATTCCACGATACAGTCAATGAGTGGCACACGTGCCCGATAGACGGCGATATCACGGCATCGAATCCGTGTTCTGAGTATATGTTCCTCGACGACACGGCTTGTAACCTTGCGTCGGTCAACTTGGCGGCCTTTCTTCAGGAAGACGGATCGTTCGACCATCAGGGATTGGCGGCCGCATGCCGACTTTTGACCATCGTCCTTGAGATCTCGGTGGGCATGGCATCGTATCCATCAGCTGCGATTGCTGAGCGTTCGCATCGTTATCGGACCTTGGGCCTCGGTTTTGCCAATCTCGGTGGCCTCTTAATGGCCACTGGCATCGGTTACGACAGTCCAGAGGGTAGGGCCGCCGCTGGCGCGATCACAGCGCTTATGACGGGTGTAGGCTATCACACATCGGCCCTGATGGCCGGCAAGGTCGGCGCCTATGACCGGTTTGATGCCAACCAGGAGCCAGCGCTCCGGGTGCTCCGAAACCACGCAGCGGCGCTGGGCCTCGGTTCGTACGAAGAGCTATCGATTGAGCCTGAGGTCTTGCGTGGCGGCAACGTTCCCTACGGCGGGTTGGAGCGCGCGGCGGAAGACGCCCTGAAGGCTGCTTTGAAGGAAGCTGACACCCACGGCCTTCGCAACGCACAGATCTCGGCTATCGCACCAACCGGAACCATCGGCCTGCTGATGGATTGTGATACCACCGGCATCGAGCCTGACTATGCTTTGGTCAAATTCAAGCAAATGGTCGGCGGTGATACAGTCAAGATCATCAACCATTCGGTGCCCAATGCGCTGGAAAAACTAGGTTATTCCAGCCGAGAGGTGCGTGACATCACGGTCTACGCTGTTGGTCATGCCACGCTTGATGGAGCCCCCGGTGTTTCGTTGGATAGCTTGCGTGATGAGGGATTTGGCGAAAAACAGATCGACGCGATCGAGGCTGCGCTCAAGACTGCCTTTGATATCACCTATGTGTTCACCCGTGAGGTCTTAGGCGAAAGCTTCCTGCGCGGAACACTTGGATTCTCGGAAGAGCAGCTTGATCAGTCCGGCTACCGCACACTGCGCGATTTGGGCTTCTCGGACGAAGACGTGCACAAGGCGAACCTCTATTGCTGCGGTACGATGACGGTGGAGGGCGCACCGCATCTGAAGCCTGAGCATCTCGAGGTGTTTGACTGCGCCGCACCTTGTGGCCGTGTAGGAACGCGCGCGCTGTCCGTGAGCGCTCATATCGATATGATGACGGCGGTTCAGCCGTTCGTGTCGGGAGCGATCTCGAAGACGGTCAATCTCCCGGCCAGTGCCACGGCTGACGATTGCTTGACGGCGTACCAGGCAGCGCATGCCAAAGGGTTGAAGGCCGTTGCTCTTTACCGTGATGGCTCCAAACTGAGCCAGCCGCTCGCGAGCGCACTCACCACCTCTGATGACGATGAGTTTGAAGACTTTGCCGATCTCCCTGCTGGCGAGCGGGCGAAAGTCTATGCCGAGCGTGTGGTCGAACGCGTGGTGGAGCGTACGCCTGGCCGCCGCCGTCTTCCTGACCGGCGCAAGGGCTACATCCAGAAAGCCATTGTTGGCGGCCACAAGGTCTATCTGCACACCGGCGAATTCGAAGATGGCGAACTCGGCGAAATCTTCGTTGATATGCACAAAGAGGGCGCTGCCTTCCGCTCGCTGATGAACAATTTTGCGATCGCGATTTCGCTCGGGCTGCAATATGGCGTTCCGCTTGAAGAGTTCGTCGATGCCTATCTCTTCACGCGCTTTGAGCCAGCAGGGCCGGTGCAGGGCAACGATCGGATCAAGAACGGTACCTCGATCCTTGACTATATCTTCCGTGAGCTGGCGATCAGCTATCTAGGGCGCGCCGATCTTGGGCATGTGCCTGATGGTGACGGCACCTTTGAGCTCGGCAGCGGCGTGAAGGCAGAAGGCGTTCAAGAAGAAGCGCAGCGCTTTATCTCGAAAGGCCTCACGCGATCCTCAACCATGGACAACCTGGTCGTTTTGCGCGGCGGAGAATTCGACCGCCTGCGGAAGTCTGATGACCAAGACAATGCTGAGACTGACGAGGGTGAAGCTGAAGAGGAAGCGGAGGCGACCTCGACGGTAGCGGCAATGCCATCTGCGCAAGGCGGGTTGAAGCTGGCGAGCGATCGAGATCGCGATCAGTCACGGGACGAGGCCAAGCTGAAGGGTTACGAAGGCGATGCCTGTCCGGAGTGTGGGCAGTTCACATTGGTGCGCAATGGCACCTGCTTGAGATGTGACAGCTGCGGAGCGTCGACCGGCTGCAGTTGATGGGCCGCCCTCGCCGGCGCCAAACATCGGCGTGATCTGAGGATGATGAGCAGCCACCCAACGCATCGAATTGAAAACCCAGGCAACAAAAAACCCCGCCGATCGCTCGGCGGGGTTCTTATTTGCGCTGGCCCCTAGACTAGAAGCGCTTACGAACCGTCACACCGTAGGTGCGTGGCTGGTTCGGGTAAGCTGAGAAGTTACCTGACTGGAGCGTCGTTGGGAAACCAGACGTGTAATACTCGTCTTCGTTGAGGTTCCGACCCCAGACGAGAAGTTCGACGCCATTGTCGAAGTTTGCGCCAACAGATGCGTTGAGTGTGCCAACTTCACGCTCGACCGATGCAGGGACGTTTTCAAGAAGCCGAACATTCGACTCATATTGATAGTCCATGCGAAGGAAGGCTTCACCCATCGCGAAATCGCGGCGGTAGTCAAAGCCGAAGGATCCCGAGAATGGCGCAATACCAGCAACCTCTTGACCCGAAATGTCAGCAAAGCCGTCTTCAACGCCGTCTTCGAGGTCACGATCGCCACCTCTCACAACTGGTGCGCGAACAAACTCGTCATATTCCGCATCAATCCATAGACCTGAGATATTGAAGGTCAGACCTGGGATCATCGGTGGTTGGATGATCGTATCGAATTCAATACCTTGAGAGCTCTGTTCACCGGCGTTGATGACGGCAAAACCGGTGCCTTGGAAGATCGAGGCCTGGAAGTCCTCGACCGACTGATCAAACAAAGCAAGGTTCAACTGACCCCACTGGAACTGCGTTTTTAGACCAATCTCAAATGTCTTGGTGATCTCAGGATTAGCGAAGCGTTGGTTGCTTCCAAGGCCAAGAGCTTCAGCCGTGTTCACGATTGTTGGCTGACCCAGCGCATTGTCTGATGCGAGTTCCCCGGAGGCACGTAGGAGGTCAAAGTCACGGGCATTCGGCCGCGTGTCAGGCGTAAGGTTCCATGACGACGCTTTAAAGCCTCGTGAGTAGGATACGTAGACGTTAGTACGATCGGTTGCGTCATAAGCCAGGCGCAGCGTATACGGCCAATCAGTATCCGTTGTTTTACCGTCCTCAACCGAGTTCGGGAATGGTGTCAGGGAACCGAGTGGCTGAAGGCCTTCAAAGAATAGCTCGAGCAGAGCATTCGATGTTGGAAGGCCGGTTACAGCGTCAATTGTGCCAGCGATAGCATCGGGGTCGGCTGTTGGATTGCCGTCACCATCAACCGGGATACTTCCGCCAGCGGCGAGTGCCTCAGAGACCCGTGTCGTTGAGGCTTCGGTCAAGGCTGCCAAAGTCGCTGCATCGGTCAAGTCAGCACCACCAAGGGCAGCAGCTTGTGCATTGAGGTTAAAACCGATCTCGACCAGGTTGAGATCAGAGAACGGATTAGTCTGCGTGATGTCGAGAAACTCGACTTCTTTGTCGGCTTGGAAGTACGCAACGCCGCCAGTGAATACGAGCTTATCGGTGATGTTGAAGTCGACCTGCGTGAACAGCTGGAACTGTGTATCTGATTGTTCAGCGTTAAAGCTTGTACCGCCGCCCTCCTGGTAGAAGGTGTTACCGACGGCCGAAGGACCAAACAGTGCCCCTTCCAGTCCAGCAAGTGTGGTGCTGCTTGGATCGAAGAGAGCCGCTGGGCCATCGATTGCTAAGTCGACATAAGCGCGAGCGTCAGAGCCGTAGAGACGCGAGTCAGCGATATCAAGCTCTTCGTCGTAGTAGAATGCACCAAGCAGATAGTTCACGCGGTCACTGAAGGTTGTGCCCTGCAGGCGAAGCTCTTGCGTGAACGTTTCACCTTCTAGGCCGCGAACGTTGTCGCCCAACAGAGCCAGAGTGGTGAAGTCGCCTTCGTAGTTGATGAAGTCATCATACGTACGGAAAGCAGTGATGGAGCTCAGCGTTGTATTGGCGTTGATGTCCCAATCGGCTTGGAACGAAGCGCCAAAATTCTCGACAGCGTTCTCGTTTGCGAAGTCAGTCGCGATGTCGTAATCGAAATCGCCAGTCGACTCGAGGCCGCCCAACGCCGCAATCGCGGCGCTCGCGTCGCCACTAATTACCAAGTCAGTACCGCAACACTGCTCGTCGATTTCGTCATAATCGACAATGAGACGAAGTTCGAGATTATCAGTTGGCTGAGCAAGCAGCTGGCCTTGGATCGCCCAGCGATCACGATCATTGAATT
>CAWUIJ010000018.1:0-31290 GCA_963922235.1 uncultured Parvularcula sp.
CGACCCTCGACACGGAGCTTTCGAAGATTGAGAAGCCTGCGGGCATCGCCAATCCAAAAGACTTCCGCAACGAGGTCGTGAAGTTCGCCCTCCGCGCCCGGGCGGCCAATGCTGGTAAGAACCCGGCTTGGACAAGCTACGAAAAGCTCCGCCGGGTGATTGAAACGCGGATGTTCACGCAGGTCGAAGATCTGCTGCCGGTCATCTCCTTCGATAGCAAGAAGGACTCAGAGACCGCGAAGAAACACGACGACTTCGTCAGCCGGATGACCGAGCGCGGCTACACCAGCCGCCAAGTCCGCCGCCTGGTTGAGTGGTACATGCGGGTGAACAAAGCCGGGTAACCTCACCGGCCTAAGCCATTCTCATTTCGGCGCCGTAGCCTTAGGCTGCGGCGCTTTTTTCTTCAGGACGACCTCCCAATGACCAAAGACTATGTGTTGCGCACCGCTTGCCCAGACGACGTTGGCATTCTGGCCGATGTGATGGGCGCCTTGGCGGCACAGGGGTTGAGTGTCAGTGAAAGCCATGATTTCGCCGACCGGTCTTCCGAACGTTTCTTTGTGTGGGCGCGCTTTCAGGCGGGGGATGCCTTCGATCTTGAGACATTCACCACAGCTTTCAGCACCCTGGCTGAGCGCCGGGATATGATGTGGAGCCTCAAGCCGGCAGATGCGCGACCGAAGACCTTGGTCATGGTCTCCAAGATGGATCACTGTCTGAACGATCTTCTCTTCCGCCATCGGAATGACCGGCTGGGTGCCGATGTGGTGGCCATCGCCTCCAATCACCCTGATGCCAAGTGGCACGCTGATCGTCATGATCTTCCATTCCACCACATTCCGATCACCAAGGACACAAAACCTGCGGCCGAAAAAGCGCTGCTTGAGCTCATCGAAACGACGGGGGCCGAACTCATCGTCCTTGCACGTTACATGCAGGTTCTCTCGGACGATCTCTGTCGCAAACTCGAGGGCCGGTGCATCAATATCCACCATTCAGCGCTGCCAAGTTTCAAAGGCGGAAAGCCTTATCATCAGGCCTTTGCGCGCGGAGTGAAAATGATCGGTGCCACGGCGCATTACGTGACAGCTGACCTCGATGAAGGCCCCATCATTGCGCAAGAAACAGCACCGGTGGATCATCGTGCGACCCCCGAGCGTATGATTGAGATTGGACGCGATATCGAAGCGCGGGTGCTGGCGCGAGCGGTGAAAGCCCATGGCGAAGGCCGAGTCTTTTTGAGCGGCGGCCGTACGGTTGTATTTGAATAAGCGACAAACGCTCAAGTTGCACAGAACGGATTCACCCGCGCGAAAGGATATTTCGCGAATCTGACGCGTGAGTGCGACCACCGCCCTAGGGGAATTCTTAAGCGTCAATGACAACCGCCACCGAAGCTTTGCGCCGGCTCCTTCAGGAGCTTGGGCCACGACGGTTTTTGTCACGGGCAGCGGAAACGCTGGCCCCAGCGGAGCCAGCGGTCAGCCTCGCCTTGCAGGGCGGAGGTCCTTTAGGCGCATTCACCTGGGGCGTGCTTGAGGCATTCTTGGAGCTCGACCACAGACCAATCACCAAAGTCTCAGGCGCCTCAGCAGGGTCGCTCAACGCTGCTGTTCTGTCGGCCGGTTTGGTCAAAGGCGGACGGAAAGAGGCACGGGATGCTCTCTCTGCGTTTTGGGAAGATGTGTCGGGGGTCGCGGCCACGGCGCAAGCGCTCCTGACACCGCAAACGATCAGTGAACGCCTGACAGGTTTTCGGCTTCCCCTTCCCTCGCGCAACCGAGGCGGCGACGCCCTGCGCGACATCATCGCAAAGCATGTCGACATTGAAGCCCTGCAAAGCGGCACGGCGCCTCGCCTTGCGATTGCCGCCACCCACGTCACAAGTGGGCGTGCACGGATCTTCTCCAATAGTGATATCTCGCACGACGCGCTCTGGGCATCGGCGTGCTTACCGCAGGTTCAGTCGCCGGTGATGATCGAGGGCGAAGCCTATTGGGATGGCGGATTGACATCCAACCCGCCCATCAGGCCGCTTCTCAGCACAGCACAAACCGTTATCCTTGTGCGCCTTTTATCCAGCGGTGCGGACAAGATCCCTACCAAAACCGCGGAGATTGAACGGCAGTTGCAGCAATTCCTCTTTGCACGGCCGCTTGACCAAGAGCTCGAAGCCCTTGGCACAGATGCCGCCCAGCTTAAGGAAATCGACCTGAATGATTGGCTGCCGGGCCGCTCCATGGAAGGGCTGCCAACGCCGCGCGTGGTCAAAACGCTTTTTGAGGCTGGCCGAAATGCGGGATCGGTTTTCCTCGACGAAGAAGCTGCCCGCGTTGAGGCCGCTTCCGCTTAAGTGCCCTCGATATAGGCCGTGATCAGAAGAAGTTTTCGCCTGGTGGGCCGCAACACAGCAACCAGCGTTTCCCCATTCATCTCGTCGAGCGCCGCGCGCCAGACCTCTGTTCGAAACCGGTCACCTGGATCCGTCCGGTCCGGATGATGGACCAGACGGCGTAGCCATACGCGTTTGATGCCGCGCCGTTCAACCGCCAATCGGGCATGGCGTGTCAGGACCAGTTCCATAGGGTCGCTTAGGCGTCCTTAAACGCAGCCATGCCCTCTTGGATCAGGCGTTGAGCGTCTTCTTTGCCCTGCCATTCTTTCACCTTCACCCATTTGTTGGGCTCAAGATCCTTATAATGATCAAAGAAGTGCCAGATCCGCTCAAGCAGGATCGGCTGCACATCCTCATAGGTCTCGATGTTGTCGTAGAAGCGGGTCAGCTTTGGATGGGGTGCAGCCAAGAGCTTCTCATCGACGCCCGCTTCATCTTCCATGATCAGCACACCGATAGGTCGCGCGCGCAGCACACAGCCAGGAACCAAAGGCCGATTGCCAAGGCACATCACGTCGACAGGGTCACCGTCGCCGGAAAGGGTGTGCGGGATAAACCCATAGTTACAAGGATACCGCATGGATGTGTAAAGAAAGCGGTCGACAAAGATCGCGCCTGACGGCTTGTCGAATTCATACTTAATAGGCTCGTTTCCGAGCGGCACCTCAATAATCACGTTAATATCTTCAGGCGGATTCTCGCCGACGGGAACTTCAGAAATGCGCATATGGGTCGTCCTTGGTCTATGCTGCAGTGCACAGTTTGAGAGAGGGTAGACCATCTCTTGCGCCCGGTTCCTAGCCCTTTCGTCGATGAAGTGAACAATCGGCGATTCCGCAGTGCGAGAGGGCCATTCTTCGCTTGACGACAGCGCTTAGGTCAGAAAATGCAGCAGCGGAAGTCACTGGATTCTAACCGTTCTAGGGATCGTCAGAGGGGTTTTCGTCAATGAGCGCCGACATTGTTAACCTGGGATCGCATAACCAGGATTCCGTCGTGGAAAAGATCTTTCAAGCTATCCTGAGGGACGGATCGCAAACGATCCTCGTCAGTGACGTCTTCGCAGCTCTCGAGGCATGCGGACTTGATGAGCGCGATAAGCGAATCCGCGAGACGATGCGCAACCTCAAGCGGCTCAATCGGCGTGACGAGCTCGATTTGGCGAAGTTCTCAGAAGTCGTGGCGCCGGAAAACGCCACATTGATCGCGCGCGGATTGTCAGGCGACTTCATCATCCCGAATTTTGCGGGCTTCCGCGAGCAAGTGGGCAAGATCTTCGACACCGTTGCCGAAAATCGGGGCGGCAAGGTTGCAAGCTATATCCCGCAGCTTGAACGTGTGGACCCTGATCTTTTCGCCCTTTCCGTTTGTACCGTCGACGGCCAACAGTTCTCCCTCGGAGATGACGAAGAGACATTCTGTGTCCAGTCGACCTGCAAACCGGTGAGCTATGCCATCGCGCTCGATGATTTGGGCCGTGACCAAGTCCATAAACATGTCGGCCGGGAACCATCTGGCCAAGGCTTCAACGAGCTGACACTGAACGAACAAGGCCTTCCGCATAACCCTATGATCAATTCGGGCGCCATCATGTGCGCCTCACTGATCAAGCCAGAGCTTAGCCTCGCTGACCGGTTTGATCATGTGATGACGGTTTGGAAGGCGCTTTCTGGTGGCCGCGCTTGTGGTTTCGACAACACGATCTTCTTGTCGGAAAAGGAAACCGCCGATCGCAACTTCGCTCTCGCCTACTTCATGCGTGAGAAAGGCGCTTTCCCTCCGAACACGAACATCATCAACACGCTGGACTTCTATTTCCAGAATTGTTCGATCACGCTGGATGTGCGCCAGATGGCCGTACTTGCCGGCACGTTGGCCAATGGCGGCATTTGCCCCACCACGAACCAGCAAGTGCTTCAGAGCGCAACGGTCAAAGACTGCCTGTCGCTGATGTATTCCTGCGGCATGTATGATTTCTCTGGCGAGTACGCGTTCTCCGTCGGAATCCCAGCCAAATCTGGCGTGTCCGGAGCGCTTTACATGGTGGTGCCAGGCGTCTGCGGAATCGCGCTTTATAGCCCCCGCCTCGATAAGCTTGGAAACTCCGTACGCGGTGTTGAATTCTCGAAAAAACTCGTCGAGCGCTACGCCTTTCACACCTATGCGAACATGGTTCAGGATCAGAGCCTGATTGATCCGCGTCGGCCTATGGTCGTGCGAGCCGCGGATCAGTCCGCGTATCTTTGCGGAGCGGCATCACGGGGCGATATCGGCGAGCTTCGGCGTCTTGTCGCCAGCGGCACCAGCCCTTGCACAGCTGACTACGATGGAAGAACCGCCCTCCACCTGGCCGCGAGTGAGGGCCAGGAGATGACCGTTCGTTATCTGATGTCGATCTGTTCCGAGATCAAACCTATCGATCGTTGGGGCAATTCCCCGCTCGATGATGCTCGGCGCGAAGGCAACGAAGCAATCGTCCGTATGCTTGAAGAAGCCTATAGCGAAAGCAAGCAGATCGCTTAGGCACTCGCATCTCGCTGTTGAGCAACAAAACAGTCGCCAGGAATAGACCGGCAAATCTGCTCAGCCTGCGACTCTGTGGTGGGGCCCAGCATAACACGGAACAAAGTGCGTTCCCCGATCACCTGCGGTTTGATGCGCGCCTTCGTAAAGCCCGAAGCCGTCACGGCTGACAACATCCGAAGGTCCGCGCTTTCCCTTGACCCAAAGGCACCCGCTTGCGCGTAAAAACCCTGCGGCACCGCATGCTGATCATGCGCCTTGCGCAGGGTCACGAGGTCAGGAGCCTCGCCTTGATCACGGAACGATGTGACGCGGGTCTCAGCCTCATTCACCACGCCTTGCATGACGAGCCCGCCGCTGGACGCTGAAGGCCCCGTGCCGCTCGTCGTTGCAGCCTTGCGGCGCACAGTGGGCTCCTGAGCACCGCCAATTGCGAAGCCATCGACTTCTGTGGGTCGGTCAGGCTCGCCTTGCAGGCTGACAGGCGTCGCCATATACGTCGTGCCCATACGGAGGAGCTCGAGCTCCATCCTCATGCGCTCAATTTCGAGCTGGTAGAGCTTGGTGCAGTCGAGCCTCTTAGACCGTTTGCCAATCGGGATCACGATCCGGCCATAAACAGCCGCGCTGTCACGCTGGTAGAAATCTTGGCTCTGAAGGACACCCACGTCGAGGTAAGGCCCGCTTGAGGCAATCGCCGACTGACAGCTTGTACCGTCAGCACCGCGCACGATATCTTGGCCCGTTGTGATAGGCGCTGTCGGAAGGTTCACGCTGTTTTGATTGAAGACAGAGCTTTGCGAGGGCACCACGATGGGTTGGCCGTCTTGCGTCACGTCTTGAAAGGCATGCGCCGTACTGAGGAAGCTAAGACCAAGCGCTAGAGCGAGCGGTGGATGACACGAAATCGTCCGCATACCTGACCTCGTACGCCCGCGCTGGATTGCCGGTAGGGAACCGATGTGGCGCAGAGATAAATCGTCCGCTCCGCTTCGCCCTCAAGAGGAAGCACCGCGAGAAGTGATGTGCTGCCACCTGGAGCGAGCGAGAGGCGCGATCGCGTGAGCCGCACATCATTGATCGCGTTCCAGTCGATATCGAACGCTTCAATCTCGAACCGTCGGGCGTCTGCATAGGGATTACGCAGCGATGCACGAACCGCTCCCGCCTGGCCAAAGGTCACCACCTCTGCCCGCATAGGAGACATGCTCTGGGCACGGCTTGCTTCCATGCTGAGTGTCAGGGCGAGGAGGACCAAGATTACGGCGCGCATCGGACAGTCGCCGTCAGGGCATAAGTGCCCGATGAAAAGATGCCGGTTGTTTTGGTGGCGTTCGCGTTGACTGCGAGCGTCGTCACACCTGTCCCAAGTGGAGTGGGCGTCGCTCCATCGACACCTGTGGCCGAGGTGGCGCCACTCGCATCGTAGGATGTCGAGAAGGTCGTGTTCGTATCCGCATCGGCCGGGCCGGTGGTGAAACCCGACACAGTATCGATCGAGATATTGTACGTGTTGGTGCTGGCCGTGACCGTGGCTTGCCCAGCAGAGCCGCCAGTCTCTGTGCTCGCGAGCACCGTGCTGGTACCGTTGAGACCGAGCGTTCCGTTGGAATCAGCAATCACGGTGCAGCTGTCGGATACGGTCGCATTGAAAATGACGTCAGCCGTATCTTGCGCCTGTGCCGAGCCCATCGCCATCAAGGGTAGAAGGGCAGAGCCGAGCAACCGTTTCATCGCCAAATCTCCAAGAGGATCCGGCCTAACCGTTACGCTATTCGCTTTAAGGTTGTGTTGGGAATAGGCCTCCAGTTTTCTGGCGTAAGGTTAAGTCGCGGGAAACCATTGGAACGGCTTCCAGTGCTTGGCGCGGCCCCCGCGAAGCCTTAATGGCCGAGCATCAGAATGTTGGAGGAACCGCACATGTTTGACGATCTTCGGGGCCGCAAAGCCGTGATCACTGGATCGACCTCAGGAATTGGATTGGCCTTTGCTGAAGGTCTTGCCGCCCAAGGCGTTGATATCACGCTGAACGGTTTCGGCGATGCTGATGAGATCGAGAGCAACCGTGCACGGATCGCTGGTGAGTATGGCGTCGACGTCCGCTACGATGGCGCAGACATGACCAAGCGGGCCGAGATCAAAGCACTGATCCAAGGCGCAGAAGCAGCCCACGGCCAGGTCGATATTCTCATCAACAATGCCGGCATCCAAAAAGTCGCCCCGGTCGATGAGTATGACGATGACACGTGGGACCGGATCATCCAGATCAATCTGACGTCGAACTATGACACGATCAAAGCGGCACTTCCTGGCATGAAGGCGCGCGGATTTGGGCGGATCGTCAATGTCGCGTCCGCTCACGGATTAACGGCTTCTCCTTTCAAGGGCGCTTATGTGGCAGCCAAGCACGGCGTGGTCGGATTGACCAAAGCCATTGCGCTGGAGACGGCGGAGTTCGGTGTGACCTGCAACGCGATTTGCCCGGGCTACACCCTGACCCCGCTGGTCGAAGCGCAGCTGGCTGACACGGCGAAGGCCCGCGGGATGACCGAGGACGAAGTCAAAGAAAAGGTGATGCTTGCGCAGCAGCCAACCAAACAATTCATCACCTATGAGAACCTGGTCGGCATGCTGGTTTATCTTTGCTCCAACGCTGGCTCAGGCGCGACAGGCTATCCCTACGCCGTCGACGGTGGTTGGCTGGCTCACTGATGACCAAGCGCCGCAAGTCGATCAACCTCGCGCTCCAAGGCGGCGGCGCCCATGGCGCCTTCACCTGGGGCGTCTGTGATCGCTTGCTTGAGAGTGAGCTCGTCCATCTCAATGCGATCACGGCGACATCAGCGGGCGCGATGAATGCAGCTGTGATCGCCTACGGCATTCATCTTGGTGATGACCAAGGTGGCCGCGATAAGCTCGATGAGTTTTGGGAAGAGGTGAGCAAGCTCTCCAACCCGTTCGATCTTCCTATGGGCATGTTTCAGGGATTTTGGTCGCACCAGGCCATGTCTGCCGCGACCAAGGCGTTCTCGCCCTATCAGCTCAATCCGATGAACTGGAACCCGCTGAAAGACCTCATCGAGCGGATTGTCGATTTCGACGCTCTCCAGCGCTGCAACAAGATCAAACTTTTTGTCAGTGCAACGAATGTCAGATCTGGCAAAGTCCGCGTCTTCCATCGTGACGAAGTCTGCAGCAACGCTGTGATGGCATCAGCGTGTTTGCCGCAGCTCTTTCAAGCCGTCGAGATCGATGGCGAAGCCTATTGGGATGGCGGCTATATGGGGAACCCGTCCCTTTGGCCGCTGTTCTACGAGACTGAGGTTGAGGATCTGCTCGTGGTCCATATCAACCCGATGTACCGGGATGATGTCCCGACCACCGTGCCAGACATCGACAATCGGCTGAACGAGATCACCTTCAACGCCGCGCTTTTAAAAGAGATGCGGGCCATCTCCTTTGTTCAAAAGCTCTTGCGCGAGGGTTGGCTGAAGGACGAGTACAAAGATCAGCTCTCTGACATCCGTTACCACTCGATCCGTGCCGACGAGATGCTGAAAGACTTTCCGCTGCCAACCAAATACAACACCGACCTCTCGTTCCTCAAAGAACTGAAGCAGATCGGCCGGGAAGCCGCGGATCGCTGGATCAAGGGCAGCTGGGACGCGGTCGGGGGCGCAAGCAGCTGTGACTTGCGCGGTCAGTTCCTAGCGGACTGATCGATCAGCCGCCGAAATCGCCGCCCAGACCTTCGATTTGATCCTGATAGGGACGGAGCGTTTCACGGTCGGCCTGCGGAACACTATCGATGGCGTTGGCAAAGAGCTGCGCGCGCTTCATCGCGTCAAGGATCCCCTCAGGGAGATTTTGGACCGCTTGGCTCGGCAAGCTTTCGATGCTGCGGAGGTCGTCGAGGTCAGACTGCGAAATGTTGAGGGCAAACACCGTCAGTGTGATCTGGTCACCGACCGCACCGAACTCTTCGACGCTATCAAAACCGCCATCCTTCACAGCTTTGCGGAAGTCGCGGCCAACAGTCGGATTGTCAGCGAGCTCGTTGGAAAGCGCCGACATAATCTGCGGCTGACCGTCTTCACCGAAAATGGTCTCCAGGATCTTCTGCGGATCGCCGCCGAACATATCGATGTCGATATCGGGGTAGGTTTCATTGAGCGCTTCAAGTGTCTCGCCAACGGCAATGAAGCGCTCGATATCGCCGGCAGTCAGTGGCTCAGCGGCATGCGCGGCACCCCAAACGAGAATGATTGCAGAAGCAAGAAACCGGAGCATATGTGTATCCTTCCCACGGGTGACCGGTATCTTTGTCCCGGGCCGCAAGATATCAATGCCAGGCACCGCTTTTTCTTCAATGAGGGCGCGTGACGGACACCGATTGAGAGCGTAGCCCCCCAGCATCGCCTAGGAGATTCGCCATGACGGAAACCTGCCCAACCCTCGCCGTTGGTGCTGTGGTGATGAGAGGGCAAGAAGTCCTGCTGATCCAACGCGGCCGCGCGCCCCTGAAAGGTCACTGGTCCATCCCCGGCGGGAAAGTCGAGTACGGCGAGAGCCTCTACAAAGCGATTGTGCGTGAGGTGGAGGAAGAAACAGGTGTGGTCTGTGAACCCATCGGCCTCATTGGCGCTTTCGAATCGCTGCCCTCTCATGAGAGCAACCACCACTACGTCATGGTGGATTATGCAGCCCGATATGTGAGCGGCGATGTCAAAGCCGCGGATGATGCGATGGACGCTGAGTTCTTGCCGCTGACGGAAGCCCTTTCCCGCGTGGCCTGGGACGAGACCCGCCGCGCCGTTCAGGGTGCATTGCGTTTCTTTGGTGACGATTGATGGCAGTGGCGGCCCCTCTTCTTGCCGCCATCATCGCGGCGCAGAGCATCACAGGGCAACTGATGGGTCCGCCTGAGGCCAAGTCTCACTTTGCTAGCCGCCAAGGCGATCTGATCCTCCTAGCTCAGCATCTCGGCACCTTGCACCGCTTGGCCCAAGTCTGTCCGCAGAACCGCGAGGGTGATCTCTACCGTGAGCGGATGAAGCAGATCATAGATGGGGAAAGCCCGCCGCGCTTCACGCGCGAGGCGATGATCGGTGCATTCAATCGCGGCTTCCGTAGCGCCTCAGCAGAGTACTATTCATGCTCGCGAAAGGCACAACAGCGCCTGCGCAACGAGAGCTTTGATGCCATGAACGTGACGGAGCGGCTTTACGCACCGCTCCGCATACGTGACGAAGAGTAAGCCTACTCGTCGTCCAGCACCATCGGACCAACCACGAGGGCAGCATCAATCGGCTGACGGTTCCAATTGAGGCCCCAGTGAAGGTGGGGACCCGTGGCGCGACCGGTCATCCCGACGGCACCGACCACCTGGCCTTTGTTCACCACCTGGCCCGGCCGGACATCGACACGCGAGAGATGCAGTAGGGTCGATTCAAGGCCAAGGCCATGGTCGATAAAGATCGTACCGCCTTCAAAGAACATGTCAGGCTCGGCTAAGGTCACCACACCGGACGAGGGCGCCCGGACATCCGTGCCCTGAAACTCCATCGGAGTCGTCCCAGGAGGCGCAGCGACATCGACGCCTGAGTGTGGACGGCGCGGCTCCCCGTTGTAGATACGGCGTGACCCAAAGACACCACTGATTCGGCCCTTCACGGGCCAATCAAAGCCGGCGCGCCAATAAGCTGTGCGCGCCACATTCGCACGCGCTGCATTCTTCAGCTCTCGCTCCTCGCCGATCTGCGCGAGGTCTTCGGCGGAGTAAGGATTGACCTTCGTATCATCGGTGATGGTGATCCGGCTTTCGGGAAAGTCGCGGTCCTCGATCACAAGGTCACGTGTGTCCGTGGTGCCATCGGGAAAGACCACGCGCAGCTCCGCCGAGTCGCCATGATCACGTCCAAAGCCCACCGTGAAAAAGCCGTCGCGATCGACGTCGATCAACTTGCCGTCGAGGAACGCATCGCTTCCCGGTTCGGTGCGCCAGAAGGTCAAACCGCCTTGCGCCAACCGGCCGCGCTCGAGCACCAATGACGGACCGAGATCGGCCAGCTCAGGCATATCGGCAGCAGAATCGTCATTTTGCGCCACCCGTGTCGGGCTTAAATTAGGGGGCGGCTGATCCGCCGCACTCGCGCAAGCCACCAGGGCCATCGCCAGAATCGAAGCTCGCCACATCTTAGAAAGTCTCCCCTTTGGCCAGCGCTTCATCACGCGCTTTGTTGGCCGCCGCTGCATCAACGTAAGCTTCCTGTCGATCCACGCTCCAATAACGCAGAGCATTCAATGGAATAGCCGCATCAGTCACGGCGCACCGGACGAATCGCCCTGGGCGCTTCACTTCAAAATCGGCATCAAGATAGCGAAGAACGGCTTCGCCTCCACCGGTCGAAAATTGGTTCATAGCGGCTCTCGTAACCGTGCCACCTTAAAACGGAAACCTTTCTCTCGCTGGCATCTCTTCCTGGCGTTGACCCGAGCTTGGGGCAGGATTAGAGGGCCCGGCGAATTCCTTCGCGGCGCAACTCGAAAAGCGGTGCCTGCGGCCTCATGAGCGACGAAGACAACGATCGGCGCTCCGACCTCGACAAGCTTGGCGAACGCATCGCCAAAGCCCGCGGGGAGGAGCCAAAGCCCGAACCCGGTTTGTCATCCGGCGCCTCGGCAGGGGACGGCCTGAGGGTCGCGATTGAATTTGTGGTGTCGGTCCTGGTGGGAACTGGGCTCGGCTATGTGATCGGCAACCTGTTTGGGGCCCCGGTTATTGGATTGATTTTGGGCATGCCCTTCGGCTTTGCGGCGGGCCTGCGCACAGTATACCGCGGGATGACCGCGGGTGAGAAAGGAAACGGTCCCGATGGGGATGACTGATACGCTCCTTGCCTACCTGTTCGGCCTCTATGCTGCTGGTCCGATGGAGCAGTTCCAGATCAAGACCATTATTCCGTTCTCCTTCGGTGAGACCGATATCTCTTTCACCAATGCCTCGCTTTGGATGATGATCGGCGTTCTGACGGCCCTCGGCTTTTTCACGCTCGCAACCAAGCGCCTGTCGCTCATCCCGCGCCCGGCTCAGTCGATGGGCGAGATGGCCTATGAGTTCATCGCCGACATGGTCCGCGATACCTTGGGTGATGAAGGCCGGATCTTCTTCCCCTTCGTCTTCACCCTCTTCACCTTCATCTTCTTGAGCAATCTCCTCGGCCTGCTGCCTTCCATCCCAGGCACACCGTCGGCGGTGCATACGTTCACACCGACCAGCCACATCATCGCGACCTTCACCCTGGCACTGTTGAGCTTCGGCCTCGTTGTGATCTACGGCCTCTTCAAACACGGTGTTGGCTTCCTCGGCATCTTCGCGCCTTCAGGCGTGCCGCTTTGGCTGATGCCTCTGATCGTTCCGATCGAGGTGATTTCGTTCCTCTCACGTCCGGTGAGCCTCGCTGTTCGTTTGTTCGCGAACATGCTGGCAGGCCACGTGGTTTTGAAAGTGTTCGCTGGGTTCGTCGGTACGCTTCTGACAGCAGGCGGCGTGCTTTCAGTGATCTCAATCGTCCCGCTTTTCGGGATCGTGGCGGTGTTCTTGCTGGAATTCCTGGTGGCGTTCCTTCAGGCCTTCGTCTTCACGATCCTCACGTGCATCTATCTCAAAGATGCGCTTCACCCTCACCACTAGTTTCTAACCACCGCAGCAAGATCGGGCCGATGGCCCGCACAAGGAGCAAATCATGGACGCGGAAGCAGCAAAATACATCGGCGCAGGTCTCGCCGTTCTTCCTCTTTTCGGTGTCGGCATCGGCCTCGGCATCCTGTTCGGTAACTTCATGCAAGGCGCTTTCCGGAACCCATCAGCGACAGCTGGCCTGACCGGTAACTTCTTCATCGCCTTCGCTCTGACCGAAGCGACGGGTCTCTTCGCACTCGTCATCGCCTTCCTCATCCTCTTCTCTTAAGAATGACGATGATGCGGTGGCTTCAGGCGGGCGCCGCGGGGGCGCTTGCCTTCGCCGGCACCGCCTTCGCTGCCGACCCTGCGGGTGAGGAAGCAGCGACGGGCGGCCTGCCCCAACTCGATATCAGCACCTATGCTGGCCAGGTCTTCTGGCTTCTGGTGTTTTTTGGCGTGCTCTATCTTCTCATGTCGCGGGTCTTTCTTCCGCGCTTGGGATCGATCATCGAAGAGCGCCGTTCCCGGATTGCTGACGACCACGACAAAGCAGCCGAGTTCAAACGCCAGGCCGATGAGGCTGAAGCGGGCTACAAAAAGGCCCTTGCTGACGCTCGCGCGAACGCATCCAAGATCGCGGCTGAAACACGCGAACAGATCGATGCCGAGATCCGTGCGATGCAGGCTGAAACGGACAAAAAGCTCGACGCTGACATTGAAGCAGCTGAGGCGCGGATCGCTGAAACGTCCGCCAAAGCAGCTGCCACGGTCCGCGAGGCAGCGAAGGACACGACTCGTGAGATCGTGGTCGCGCTGATCGACGAGACACCAAGCGACGACACCATCGATGCAGCGCTTCAGGCTGCTGGAGGAACGCAATAATGCGTCAACTGATGAGCACAGCAGCCGTTGTCGCGCTGGCGTCCACGCCAGCGCTTGCAGCGGAAGGCGGCAACATCCTCCTCGATACGAACCTTTGGGTTCTGCTCGGCTTCTTGATCGTCATTGGCATCCTGGTGAAACAGAATGTCGGCCAGGTTGTTGTGGCTGCGATCTTCAAACGCACCATGACGATTGCTAGCCAGCTCAACGAAGCGCGGACACTTCGTGAAGATGCGCAAAAGCTGCTTGCGGACTATCAGAAACGTCAGCGTGACGCCGAAGCCGAAGCCGAAGGCATCATCGCCCAGGCCAAGGCTGACGCCAAAGCGATGGCTGCTGAAGCCAAAGTGAAAATGGAAGAGCAGGTCGCGCGCCGGACAGAAGCGGCTCACGACAGAATTGCTCGCGCTGAAGCTCAAGCTTTGGCAGAAGTTCGTGCCCAAACCGCTGATCTCGCGATCGACGCGGCAAGCGGCATCATTCAAGCCCGTACGGATGCATCGGCGCAGAAAGGTCTTCTCGACCGCGCCATCACTGACATCCGCGGCAAGCTCAACTGAATCAATCTTCCTTTGACGGACGGAAGAGTCGCCAGGCCATGGCGGCTCCCTGTCCGGCAAGCAGGAACGTGAGCGGGATCGATCCGGCAACGGCAAGGGCCCTGGTGGTGTCCTGACCACCTCGGGCCAAAAGAGCCGCTGCGGTGAGAGCTGCCAAGATCCCTCCCCAATACATCCGACTTCCGGGCGATGGATCTGCGTTGCGCTCAGAGAACATGGCGAGCACGTAGGATCCGCTGTCAGCACTCGTGATCAAAAAGACGATGACCAGGATCATCGTGATCAATTGCCAAATGGCCGTGAGCGGAAGGCCTTCCAAAACCACATAGGTGGCCTGGGGGGCAGTAGCGAAATCGCTGACGCCGAGATCGACACCGGCTTGCTGCTGCGCAATCGCCGCCCCTCCCAGGACTGAGAACCAGAGGATCGAGGCCGCAGTGGGCACGACCACGGCGGCCGCCACGAAGGTCCGAAGCGATCGGCCACGGCTGATCCGTGCCAGGAACACACCGACAAAGGGCGTCCAAGCGATCCACCAAAGAAAATAGGTGAGCGACCACGCACGGGTCCAACCCCGCGCCTCGCCCTCTGGCCGTAAGCTGGTGGAGAGATCGACGAATGATCCAAGATAAGTCGCTGTGCTTTCCCAAAGCGTCACCAGGATCGTGCCGGTGGGCCCAGCCACGAGGATGTACGCTGCCAAAAGCGCAGCGATGATCATGTTGACGTTGGAGAGGATCGCGATGCCGCGGCGAAGGCCGAGCCATGCGGACGCGAGGTAACCGGCAGACATCAGCACAAGGAAAAGCATCTGCGTGGTGATCGAGCTCGGAAACGCTCCGTTGGATAAGACGCGCAGACCTGCAGAGACTTGAAAAACTCCCTGCCCTAAGGAGGCGACAATCCCGAACATGACGGCAACCAACGCCGCCCAGTCGATCACGCGCCGCCATACACGAGGAAGGCTTGAGAACGGTGCACTCGGAAGAATAAGGCCGCCTCGGCTGAGGGAGAGGCCAATCGCCATCGCTGACACAGCGTAAACTGCCCAGGCGTGCAGACCCCAGTGAAACTGCGTGATGGCAAGGCCTTGCCTTCGTGCCGCCACGGATCCTGGCTCCACACTGTCCCCAGGTGGAGGCACATTGAGGTGGATGAGCGGCTCAGCGGCACCCCAGAATACGAGGCCCGACCCCATGCCCGCTGCGAACATCATCGCAATCCATGTCGAGGTCCTGAATTGCGGGGCGGCATCAGCACCGCCGATCACCTCCTTGCCCTGCGGCAGGGCGGCCACAGCGACGCAAAGGAGAAAACACGCGGACGGGAGGATCAGGGTCCAAAGATCAAAGTGCTGAAGAAAAAGGCCAGCGACCCCTTCCATGAAGCCGCCAAAGGACGCCGGCGCAAGCATCGCGAGAAGCGTGAGACCACCAATGGCGAGGGGTAGAGCCTGTTTTCGCGAGCGGCGCCTATCACTTTCTTTCATGACGAAGTCTTCCGTGAAAGGAAGGCCGTGACCGTGACGAGGCCGATAGCGAGGCCAAACCAGGTCAACGCATAGCCAAGATGCGCGTTCCTAAAATCAAGCCGGGTCGTGCCGCCGCGCGGAAGATCCGTCGGCAATGTGCTATCGACAGCGAAAGGCAGGTAGCGATCCTCATCGCCCGGGCTGAGATACGCAGCCAGGGCCATAGGGTCGCGATCGAAGAAGATTCCGTCGGCGGGCCGAGCTGGCGGCGCGACGGCTGCGGCAAGGCCTCGTGCAGGCCCATAATGGCGGACCAGGCCCGTAAGCTCCGCTGCGTCGGGCAATGGATAGGTCTCGGCTTTGTCATTCTGCGGAACAAAGCCGCGATTGACCAAGATCAGCCGCCCGGATCCGTCATCAAGACGCATGGTCTGAAAGGCGTAATAGCCCGCCTGCCCTTCAAGCGTACCAAAGACATGGGCGACCTTCTCGCTGGGAAATCCGCCTGATACGGCGACGGGAAGATACTCCGAATCCGCGGGCTCCAGACCTGAGGCCAAAACCTCAGCCAGCGGCGTTGGTGCTTGGTCGGCGCGCGCCTCCACCATCGCGATGAGATCGTTTTTCCAAGCGAGACGCTGCACCTGCCAGCTACCCAGTCCGATCAGCACCAACGTGCCGAGGGTCGCGAGCACAAGGAGAACCGGCCGGATGACAAATGTCACGACAGCCGCCCTTCGGACGCATCGTTCTTGTACTGAAGGCCGATGAGCAGACCTTTGGCCGGACGCAAGCATGCAAACGTGACGGCGATCGACACGGCGAACGAGATGAGGAGCGCCGCACCCATCGGTGCATCGAAGGAAAAACGCACCACGAACGCCACGACCACTGCGACGACGCCTGTGATCGACATCACAAAAAAGGCTGGCCCGTCGGCGCTATCGGCAAATGACAGGTCCAAGTCGCAGGCGGAGCATGTCGGGTTCACTGAGAGAAACCCTGTGAACAGTTCGCCTTGTCCGCAACGGGGGCAGCGCCCGCCCATGGCGGTGCGCGCAGGTTCAGCAACTTGGTTGTAGCGAGACATGGACCGCTAGCTGAGCAATCCTTGATTCCCCAGGACGTAGATCGCTGCGAAGAGGAACAACCAGACGACGTCCACGAAGTGCCAGTACCAAGCGGCAGCCTCGAAGCCGAAGTGCCGCTGCCGTGTGAACTGACCACGTAGACCGCGGATCAGACAGACGAAGAGGAAGATCGTGCCGACCAGAACATGGAAGCCGTGGAAGCCGGTCGCCATGAAGAAGGACGAGCCATAGATCGTCGAATTGTTGAAGGTGAAGAGACCACCAGCGAGCGCTTCATAATACTCGATGCCTTGGAAGACCGAGAAGATGGCGCCCAACACAACCGTCGTGATCATGCCCCATTTGAAGCCAGGACGATCACCGACCTGCAGCGCGTGGTGGGCCCAGGTCACCGTGGTGCCGGAGAGAAGAAGAATGATCGTGTTCACGAGCGGCAGCTGCCACGGGCTGAGCGGCTCAACCCCTTGCGGGAGAGCGCTGCCAGAAAAGGCGTGGCCCTTGGCATCGTTCTGGAGATAGGCAGGCAGGCCGTCGGCATTGAGCATCTGCTCACCGCCCGAGAGAATCACAGCTTCGCCCGCGCCGGGGAACAATGCCCAAGCGAAGAAGGCCCAGAACCAAGCCACGAAGAACATCACCTCAGAGAGGATGAACAGCACAACGCCGTAACGCAGGCCGATCCGGACCACCTCGCTGGTGTTCTCACCATTGAGGCTCTCGCGGACCACGTCCCGCCACCAACCGTACATCGAGAAAAGCACGCCGCTGAACCCGGCAATGAACAGCCATGGGCCGGACATGCCGAAAAGCTTGATCTCGGAATAACGCCACACAACAGCGCCGAGCATCATCACCATGGCGGTGACGGATGCCACAAAGGGCCAGGGGCTAGGGTTCACAAGGTGGTAATCGTGTTTGACGTCAGCGGCCATGGAGCAGACTCTTTTCGAACTTGGGAGCGGGTTAGCGCCAGCCCCGGCCTAGCGCAACGTGGTATAAGTGCATGTTTGCGGCTAACCGAAAGTTGAGCTATCACATTAAGTATAGGGTAGGGTGTTGGGGGTGAACGGATGGAAGTCTTAGATCGGACGGCGCCTTTGCCGTCGCGGCAGCTGAAGCGGCCTGGCAGCATAGCGACAGCGGAATCGTCGGCTCTCAATGCGAACGCGGGCGCCAACAGCCAAACTGTTAACGTTGTCAGCGACTCCACAAGTGGCACCTCGACATCGACCAATCCCGATGGCGTGAATTGGTTGAAGAGAATTCTATTGGGCCTGATGGGGCTCATTAGCGCTTCCACCGTGAGCGGAGGTATCTCGATCTTTTCGATCCAGATTGGGATTGAACGGGGTAAAGAAGAAGCCCGCTATTTCTACAAAAACTTTCCAACGTTCAACGTTCAAACCGGATCACTTGTTGATAGTGACGGCGATCCTTGTGTGATTGGGCTTAAAAACGTCGCTTGCTCGCCCGTGGCCACGGACGAACAAAAACGCGACCTTTCTACCTATTACCTCAAACGCGGCGATGCGGATATTGCAATCGATAATCTCCCGCGCGCGAAAGCGTCGTTTGATTTGGCGATTTCTATTGGCCGCCCTGTCGGAGCGGAAAGCGCGGCGCTGGCCGCAACGCGGCTTCAGTATCTCAACCTCACCTGCGACTACGACGAGGAATCATTGGCCCGCATCGCACGGGATAATGAGTATAATATCCTCGGCGGCGAAATTCAGATGGACCAACGTCAAAGGGCGCTGGCCGCCCTGCGGCATTACACCGGTCCAATCGATGGCAAACACAGCCAAGAGGTTCGTGATGGTGTGAGGGCGTTTCAGACCAGCCTTTGGTTTCCTGAGACGGGGGTCCTCACATCAGAACAAGTCGTGTTGCTGGTTTGCGGTGCGGCCGAAATTAAACAAGACGTTGAATCCATGACCCTTTTGGGCGTCATGTATGCAACCGGTCTAGGCGTTCGTCAAAACACTGATCAGGCTTTGCAGTGGTTAGAAAGCGCCGCCAACGTCGGTAGCGCGGATGCCTCGTGGAACCTCGCGCTTCTCTTTGGTACACGCACGACCGAATCAAGCTCGCTCGTCTGCGACGCCACACAGAACCCAGAGCGCGCCGACAGCTACCTTCAGGATGCCCGGCGTGCCGAACATCCCGCGGCAATTCAAGCTTGGGATAGGCACAAAGATGAAACGCCAGCGGTACGCTGGAACAAGATTTCAAGTGAACTGCGTACACCCGAGGCGCTGGAACGCGTCAACCAAAGTTGTAACCCCAACGGATAAGGATTATCAGTGATGCGCTTTATCATCTCCGGTGTCTTGGCGGCATGGACAGCACTCTTGCTGGCCGCGTGTAGTCACAGCCCAAGTCCTATGCAGATATGCTCTGCATCGTCGCTAGCAGAAGAACGCCAATCCACGATGAATGCCGTCAACGGTGCCGAGCGCCAAGCGCAGCAGTCGGGGCAAACTGTCCTAAGCCAAAAGCTTCAAAGCTACAGCGCACGCTTTGAGATTGCTCATCGCTCGATGGTGTCTAGCTGTCAGCTGTATGCGAACTGTCTTGATTCCAACAGTGGCAAGGAAACCAAATGCCTTCGCAGCGAAAGTCGTATGTCTGCGGCACAATCAGAATACTATAAGATGTTGAGCGAACTCGACCGACTAACGGCTGAGGTTAAGATCCGAACCGGACAAACGAACAATCCGCAACCACCGGCCCCTGACGCAGGGGCCAAGTGCGATCCGAACTGCGCAACTGTGCAGAACGTTTTCACCACCGATTGCTGTCCTCTACCTTCGAGCTGATCGACGCGGCAGCGATCGAAAGAAAGTTTTACGGTCGTAACCAAAACCGTAGCGCTGCTCTTCCCCACCCCAGAACGTCACGTCTCTGGTGATGGGAACCACAACACCTAGGCGCCCTATCAAAAGCGTCCCCAGCATCTCCAGCTTGTGACACCCTTAACGCTGCGGTACGTTTTGTGGAGAGGGTATGAGGAGATGAATTTGGGCGGGACCATCAAACGCGTTCGTCCCCGCAGCGGCACTGTCGCCGCAGCCGTTCCCTCACGTGCCCTTCTCCCAACAGAACAGGCCGAGCGCCGATCAGCTTTGGCAATTTTGCCGCACCCTCAGCCCACACTGCGTGATCGGTTGGCCCACATGACGTGGACTCCCGATGACCTGCTGGTCGGTTTGGGAGCTCTCGCTGCATTAGGCCTGCTGGCTGGGCTTGGCTCTTTCGCAGGCCACACCGCGGCGAAAGCAACAAAGCGCGCAGCGGTCGCCAGCGGCCAACCCGCGACGATCGCAGAACGCGCAAGGGTCAATTCACCCGCCACGGAAGCCGATGGTCCGTGCGCATCGTTCGCTCCCGGACAATGCCCCGAGCCGTTGCGTTCGAACGAGCTGAAGCGACAGTCCCAGTATTATTTGCATCTGGGTGATGCAGAAGTGGCGATGGGGCGCCGCGATGAAGCGCGGTCGTTCTACAGCCGTGCGGTGGTGATCGGACAACCAGCGGACGCACGCAGCGCCGGTTTAGCGATCAGCCGGCTCCAATTTCTGGATCTTGCCTGTTCGAACAGCACGGATGTGCCCTCGTCGCAGGTGTCTCAGAGCCAACAACAGCGTGCACTGAAGGCCTTGGGCTATTACCGCGGCCGCATCGGCACAGCATCAGGTGCTGCACTGGCCGATGCCATTCGCGCCTTCCAGTCAGACCTTTGGCTCGATGAGACAGGCGATCTCGATCACGCTCAGTCGATCCTCCTTCTTTGCGGCGCGGCCGATCTTGCGCAGGATGCATCGATCCAACGCGAGCTTGGGCTGATGTATGCAGCGGGGAGCGGCGTTGCGCAGAACACGTCGCGCGCGCTTGAACTCCTCGAAGAAGCATCTCTGCGCGGCGATGCCTCGGCCAGTTGGAACCTTGCGCTTCTCTACGGCGCTGGAATGTTGGCGAACCGCACAGCCGTGTGCGGCATCCGCCCTGATCATGATAAAGCCGAACAATACCTTGCCGAGGCCATTATCGCTGGGGATGAAACCGCGGCTGTGTTCGATGACTTTGTCCGTGGGCAAAGCAAGTCAGCACGTTGGCTGCAGGTCTCAAATGCTCTTGGAAAGCCCGGTCACACCGAGGGCCCTTGCTCCAAAACCGGCTGATTGCCGGTGACACTCCATCATATGGCTCCCTAACGAAAAGAGGCGGCACCGTCACCGGCACCGCCTCTTTCTTCAATGTCAGCGCAAAGACTTACTCTGCTGGGTTAAGGGCGCCGTCTCCGCCAGAGGCCTTAGGCCGAAGCGGAACCCCCAGGGGCAGATCGGGTGCCTCTCTCGACCGCGGAGAATAACGGCGCGCCAGGGTTTCCCATTCGAGAATCATTTGGCCGCCCGTCGATTCGTGGCGCCGACGCCAGGCGGTCAGCATATCCAGGCAGGCGTGGTCGATATAGGTGAGCTCTTCCACATGGACGTGCACCTCGGAACCTGTCTGCACTTGATCAAGCGCGGCACTGAGCTGCGGGATCGAGAAGAAGGTCGCTGAGCCTTTGAGGTGAAGGTCAATCCGCCCGCCTTCGCCCTTCTCCACGTCGATATCCATGTGGGAAAGAACGTAAACCAGTTTGGCTGTCGCAAGGAGGAAGCCAAGGATGACACCCGTCAAAAGGTCGACGGCCACGACACCGATCAGCGTCGTGAGGTAGATGGCGAGCTCCATCTTGCCGAACTGACGGATCTTCTGGATCTGCGCGAGGTTCACAAGCTTATAGCCCGTATACACCAGAATAGCGGCGAGAACGGACGTCGGAATGTTGTTGAGGAGCCATGGAAGCGCTGCGACTGTCAAAAGCAACCAAGCGCCATGCAAGATCGCTGAGAGCCTGGTGGTTGCCCCTGCCTGCACATTCGCTGTCGAACGCACGATCACACCAGTCATAGGCAGCGCACCGGCAGCACCGCAGATCAGGTTGCCGATGCCCTGGGCACGCAGCTCTTTGTCATAATTGGTACGGACGCCCGAATGCATCTGATCGACCGCTGTGGCGCAAAGAAGGGTCTCAGCGCTCGCCACAAAAGCAAAAATGAACCCTGTCAGGAGAATGGTCGGGGTCATCGACGCGAAGGCTTCGAGCGTTGGAATGTTGAGCGACTCGCCAAGATTGGCAGGCACGTCCACTTTGGCGATCGGAAACTGAAACACAGCAGCAGCGACCGAGCCGACGATCACGGCCACCAGGGGCGCCGGGATCATCTTGAGGACAGTCGGCTTGAACTTGTCCCAAGCAAAAATCGTCACGATTGTCAGGATACCAATAAACGCCGCCAAGTGATGGATGCTGCCATCGATCGGCAAGACGCCCTTGTAAATTGCCTCCGGAATGGAAGCGATGTTCTGAAGGCCACCGCCGCGCGGGGTATCGTCGACCATCACGTGGAACTGCGACGAGAAAATCAGAACACCAATGCCTGCGAGCATCCCGTGAATCACCGATGGCGAGATGGCACGGAACCACTGACCCAAACGGAAAATGCCGGCGGCCAACTGCACAGCACCAGCAATCAAAACCACGACGCCGAGAACGGCGAGCCCTTGCTTGGTGACCAGCTCATAAACGAGCACCGCCATGCCAGCCGCGGGCCCCGACACCTGAAGAGGTGAGCCGGCCACAAATCCAACCACGAGACCGCCGACGATCCCGGTGATGAGGCCCAAAGCTGGGGGCGCACCGGAGGCAATTGAGATCCCCATGCACAAGGGAAGCGCCACGAGGAACACAACGACCGAAGCCATGATGTCATTCGTGCGGCTGCTAATATCAAAACCAGGGGTCGAGGCTGATGCAGTCATTAAAGGGATCCTTCGTCAGCCCAACCAATTAGGGCAAAAACTGTCTACGTCCACAGGCTGGATGCTGCACGTTGCAGTCAGGAGAGAAAGCACTTTTCTGGGGAAGCAGTCCCCAACTTGAGGTCTTGTTGCATTGCACAAAGACACTTCGCGGCAAGAGGCAGATGGTTACTGCCTCAGCTGTCAGCACCCGCTTTTCGGAATGCACTTGCTTTCGATGCAAGCAGGGCGCGCAGCGGCGATTTTTCAAGCAGATTCTCGAGATCGTCTTTGTGCGACGCACAATACAGCGCCGCTAGCAATGAGCGATCAACCCTGCGCTTACGGAGCGGTCTTCTCGATCGCTTTGCGAATCACCGGTGGACACTTGGTTTTGATGCTCAGCATCGCTTTGTTCACAGGCTCAAACCGTTGGCGCATTGAGCGCACAAGCTTCTGAATTGGCTTGAAATACGGCGCCAAGAAAAGCAGCCCGATCGCGATCATAATCGCGCCGATCGGAATCGGCATCGGAAACAGCACCAGACCAGCAACAACCAAGACGCTGCCCGTCAATTTGTGCAGTATGGTCAGAAGACTTGCGGTCAACGGGCCCATCAAACAATCACCACCATCATTGCCACTCCGTAACAGGGGCGGCCTCCCAGTGCAATTCTATCTTGCGAAGATGATGCCGAAATGAACCCACTCCGCGCGTTTTCTCCCTGCGACTTAACCAGCCCGTGACCGAAACTGCCCCCTGAGACATAAGCAAAGCATGGCTTACAGATCCCTCCGCGACTTCATCGAAAAACTCGAATCCGAAGGTGAGCTCATCCGAGTCACCGACCCCGTATCGACCGATCTCGAGATGACAGCGCTCCAGCGTGAGATGTTGGCCCGAGGTGGGCCAGCTCTGTTGTTCGAAAACGTAACAACAGAGACCGGCGAAAAGTCGGACATGCCGGTGCTCGTCAATCTCTTCGGCACCGTGCGCCGGGTTGCCATGGCGGTGACATTTGGCGGGAAAGAACGGCGGACGGGTCCTGAGCTTCGCGAGGTGGGTGAGACCCTTGCCTTTCTCCGGCAACCAGAGCCGCCGCAGGGCCTCAAAGACGCGATGGAGCTCCTCCCGCTAGCGAAGCAGGTCCTGGCCATGAGGCCGAGCAGCACCAAGAAAGCTCCGTGTCAGGAGGTCGTGCTGACTGGCGACGATATCGATCTTCACAAGATCCCTATTCAAACCTGCTGGCCTGGGGAGCCTGCGCCGCTGATCACCTGGCCGCTGATTGTCACCAAGGGCCCGTCAGACAAACGCGAGGACAATTTCAATCTCGGTATCTACCGCATGCAGAGATTGTCGAAGAACAAGACGATTATGCGGTGGCTGAAACATCGCGGCGGGGCGCAGCATCACCATCGCTGGAGCAAAGAAAAATCTGAACCCCTCCCTGCGGCGGCGGTTCTCGGCGCAGACCCAGGTACGATTCTCGCGGCGGTGACCCCAGTGCCGGATACGCTGTCAGAATACCAATTTGCGGGACTTCTTCGCGGCAAAAAGGCGGAGCTCGTCGATTGCAAAACGGTGCCGCTGAAGGTGCCTGCAGAGGCAGAGATTGTGCTGGAAGGCCATGTCTCACTCGAGGAGTATGCGGATGAAGGACCGTACGGGGACCACACCGGTTACTACAATTCGGTTGAGCCCTTCCCAGTCTTCACCGTCACGGCGATCACAATGCGGAAAGACCCGATCTACCTTTCCACCTTCACCGGGCGCCCACCGGATGAACCCTCAGTCCTCGGCGAAGCGCTGAACGAGGTGTTCATCCCGCTGCTCCAGCAACAATTTCCGGAGATCACCGATTTCTGGCTCCCACCTGAGGGGTGCTCCTACCGAATCGCTGTCATCAGTATGAAGAAGGCTTATCCCGGTCATGCCAAGCGCGTGATGATGGGCGCTTGGAGTTTCCTTCGCCAATTCATGTACACCAAGTGGGTGATCGTCGTGGATGACGATATCGATGCGCGGAGCTGGGAAGACGTATGGTGGGCCATCTCCACCAAGATGGATCCGGTCCGAGACATCACATCGCTCGAAAACACGCCGATCGACTATCTCGACTTTGCGAGCCCTGTGTCAGGCCTTGGCTCTAAAGTTGGCCTCGACGCGACGGACAAGTGGGAAGGCGAAACCCATCGAGAATGGGGCCAGGTCCTAAAAATGAATGAGGACGTCGAAAAGCGCATGCGCGACCTTGCAGATCGATTATCCCCGCAAAGTGAAACTTGATAACAAGGTTGTCGTGAATATGCTCTAGGGCGCGGGGGTTCACGTGCTGGGTAACCAGCCGAATGGAGATGGTGTCGTGGAGCAGCTTATGCGCGCGCTATTAGGGTTTGCCGCTGGAGCGGTTCCTCTATCGGGTTGTGACAGCGGCGGCTCAAGCGCAACGGTGGCAGAACCGGCAGATCCTGTGGCTCCTGCTGACCCCACACCTGCTGCCCCTGCGCCTGCTGACCCTGCGCCTGCTGACCCTGCGCCAACGCCCACTGTGAGGCTGTCCGGAACGTTGTTGTCCGATCCGATCTTGGAACTCGACAGCGACATCAATGATCCTGAGGCAGCACCGTCATCTAACGACCGTCTGGTCCTGGCGCAGACCATTCAAGAGAACGCCGAGGTCCGGGGTTTCGTCACTGCGCAAGGCACGGATGACGACGATGCCGGCGACAACTTCGCGATCACATCGGACGTGTCCGACTTCTACACCGCAACGATCTCAGCTGGCCAAGACTTGGTCATGACCTTTTCGGACTACCTGGAGTCCAATCCGTCCGCGGTCGATGTTGATCTTTATCTTTATACGTCACTGGGAATCTTGATCAACGGGTCGATCCTTGTGACATCGCCTACTGAGCAAATCACGGTCAGCGAATCTGGAACCTACATAGTCGAAGTCAGGGCGTTCCGCGGAACGTCGAACTACAACCTCACGCTCGGTCAGGCTGAACAGGTGGGGCCCGAGACCAACGCACAGATCGAGCTTGCTTCCATGGCACCGCGCCGCGCAACAATCATGCGAGGTCAGGTCGAGGACGTTTCAAAAGCTTTTGCGACTCTCGGAAAGCCATCAACGACGGTCTCGTCGGTCGAAAAAGAGACCGCCCGACCACAATCACTTTGGCTCACCGACACAGATTTGCCGCTGGATAAGGAAGGCCCCTTCTCTGGTCGTTTCCCCCTAGCCGCAGTCATGGGTTTGGACACAGACGAACTCGATACCGACCCCTCTCACGAAGAAAAGCTCGCTCTTCTTCGTCATATCAAGCAAGCAAACAGTTTGGCTGCGGAGGATATTCTCCGACCTTATCATTATCCTCGATATGCGGCGGCCGCACCGCAGGATGCTGATCTCCAATGGAACCTTCCCGCGATCGAGTGGCAAGAAGCCCTGACAGAGGTCGAAAACTCAGCGCCCACCGTCGGACGCCCACTGATCGCCGTGATCGATAGCGGCATTTTCTCGAGCCACCCGAAGTTTGCCACGGCCCTCACCGATGCGCGCGACTTCGTTCCTGAGTTCATCGATGGCGACGAGATTGATGACGCCGACGCCACGGCGGGTGGCGGCAATGCAGCGGAGGCCGACGAAGACGTGGTGCTTGGGGATCCGAATCCCGACGCCTGCTACAGCTTTCATGGCTCGCATGTTGCGAGTATTGCCGTTGCACCATCCGCTGGCGGAACAATTGACGGCATCAACATGGACGGCGTGGTGCCGTTCGCTGACCTCATGATGCTGAAGGTTGGCAACAGCACATCTCCCAATTGCGAGTTCATCGTCGGCGATATTGCTGGCGCCATCAGATATGCAGCTGGGCTTCCCAATAGCTCTGGCGTTCTTCCTCCGCGCGCTGCTGATGTGATCAACATGTCCTTTGGCGGACCTCAACCCGACCCAGCGACCCAGGCGGCGATCGAGGAAGCTGTCGCAGCTGGCGTCATTCTCGTGGCCGCAGCAGGCAATGATGGACAGGGATCATCGCTTCCCGAATACCCCGCAGCCTTCAATAACGTGTTTGCCGTTGCCGCGACGAACCTCAACAACAACCGTGCCTTTTATAGCTCAGCCTACGCACAAGTCGAAATCGCAGCCCCTGGCGGTGATGGCCGCGTCGACCTCAACAGCGACGGGCAAGCCGACGCCATTTTGGGCGCGATTGCTGAGCCCAACCCGGCCGAGACCGCCTTCGAAGCTGACTATGCGCTCTATCAAGGTACATCGATGGCAGCTCCGCATGTCGCGGCAGGGTTTGCCCTCATGAAAGCCATCTATCCTGACCTCAATACCAATGAAGCGCGGCAGTTTTTGGAAGAAGGCCTTCTGACCACAGACATTGATGTTGAAGGTCGCGACGACAACACCGGCTTCGGCCTTATGTCGCTGAAGAAGATGGTCGATACGGCTATCCAATTGCGTGACGGGACGGTGGTGATCCCCCCTGACTTCCGCATCACGCCAAGCACGCTCGATTTCGGCGGCTCAACCACAACAGCAACGCTGACAATCAGCCGCTCTGGCAACCCCACATTCACAATCACCAGCGTCACGACGACAGACGGCGCTCTCGCCGCAAGCGTGACGCCGGATCCTACACCGATTGATGTGGATGGGGATGGATTTGGCACCTACCGGGTTGTGATCAACAGAACGGACGCAGCGCCAGGAAGCTATGAGGTTGAGGTCCAAATCACCTCGAGCGAGGGGATCACCAAAACGGTGCCTCTCAGCTTCTCAGTACCGGATCAATCAGCGCTCGCAGACACGGCGCCAACCCGCGTCTTCCTTCAAAATGAATTCCTGCCCGGTTCCTTCATCACAGTCGCCACAGTTATCGCTGAAGGCGGCGCTGGAAGCACGGTGACGTTCACTGGTGTGGAACCCGGCAGCTACAGAATCGTCTACACAACGGACATGGATAATGATGGAAGCACCTGCGACGGCGGAGAGCTTGGCGGCTCCTTCCCTGGTGGTGACTGCGAGTCATTGGACACATTCAGTGTCACAGCCGATACCACAAACCTCGAGTTCGTTCTCACGCGCGTGACAGACTGACCTTCGAGGGTCTCAGCTTTTTTTAGCCACGACTGAACCGATCCTGGCCTGCGCCCGACAAAGGGATATGAACGGGCCAGGGACAAGAGGAGCGGCCCTCCTCGGCCCCGTTCGCAACTTTGGACGGGAGCAGGACCATGACAGTACTACCCAACGCTGTGGCGATCGATGTTGACCTCGATATGGGGGACCGGGCCGAGCAGCTCTACCTCCAGGCGCTGATGAACAAAGGTGCGTGCACGAAGCGCTTTCGGCAAGGAAGCGATTCCACCGATAAAGGCATCGGCTCAGTCTACCACTTGCGGTACACAGCCGGTCGGCGTTGGGGCGGGGTGTGCAAAGCGCTCTGCATTTATTGGATGTCATCCCATGCCAACGACCATGATTTCTGGAGTTGGCTGTTCGACAACGGCGGACACATCAATGTCCGGAAGGCCGGCATGATCGCCGATATGCAAGGCGCCTATATGGGCCAGGTGAACCACGCTGGCGGCCTCAACGTCCGGAACGCGCTGGTTGAATCGAAGCACCACTTCATGAAGCGGATGCTCCAAAAAATGGGACTGGTGGAGCGCAAGACCGCGCATGGCAACAGCCGCTCGGTCAACCAGCAGGCGTTTGCTCCAGGCAACAGCTTTTCCCGCGGCCGGGAGCTCGCTGAACTGGTCGCCCCTGATTACGTCATGGGGCAGGCGATGTACAAACAGCTGAGCTTCCACGGCAATGTCGGCGGCCACGCCGTCGCCCTCTGGGTGGCGCAGGACGTGATGTTCTTCGACCCTAATTTCGGCGAGTTCTGGTTCGAACACGTCGCCGATTTCCGCCGCTGGTTCACGCACCATTTCTGGGAAAAGTCGGGTTACGGACGGATGTTTGATCACGACTTCACCGTCCACTGCTTCGGCAAGTCGATCGGCAAGTTTAAGGTTGGGATTTGAGTGGAGCGCAGCCTGAAACCGCGCCGCGTCATCAGATCGCGGACGTTTCAGGAGAGGAAGGCGCGCACGGGTTGCCGCGGCGGCGGGTCTCTATGATCTGATGCTGCGGCATGAAGGGGCCCCAACCCTCCCCGCGCGCGCGGCGACCATCCCCACTCTCCGCCGAGGGCCAAACTGATAGCTCACCCCAGCAGCGCCGTCAGACGGAGGACAATCGCACAGCAGGCAACAAAAGTGACGGGCCCTGTCGTCCTGATCCTGCTGATAAGGTGATCATAGCACGGATGGTGCGGGGTGGGGATCGTTTGAGTTTCGCGCTCACCGCCCGTCATCCCGGAAAGCGCGGGAGCGTTTATCCGGGATGTTGATATTGGGAGCAATTCCCACACCTTCGCCCACCACGGCGAAGACCGTGGTGCCCAACTCCTAAAGGTTCTCGCCCTTCTTCTCTCAAGAGATGGATGCCACGGTCTTCGCCGTGGCAAGCGCAAACTCCAGCCTACCCTCAGTCATCCCGGCTCTCCGCTGCGATCGCGCCGGGCATGCGATCAAAGCCTTCATACCAGACGAGGCGTTTTAGTCCGTGTTGGGAGGTGAATCCGGGGGTGCGGCCCTCGCGATGCTCATAAACCCGCTTCGCTAAGTTCGACGTCACCCCAATGTAAAGCGTCCCCGCTTATGATTGGTCATGATGTAGACGGAGGGAAGCATGCTTCGTGTTTAGCGCAATCCTCCTCCCCCGTCATCCCGGACGCCGTAGGCGATCCGGAACCCATGGCAGAAAGAACGGGAACGAGCCTACGCAGGATCAGAGCGCCTCCCCTGGGTCCCGGATATGGGCTCCGCCCATTCCGGGATGACGCATGGTCGGGTGAGTGCGGGGAGGATTAGAGCTGCGGATTTCGCCCGCGACTTCAGCACCTTACGCTATCTAGAATAACGTCGGTGCGTCCTCGTCTCCCGCGTCGGGCTGTCGGCGAGTTTCGCCGGTCTTCTTCTCAATCAGGAGAAGGGCTTTTTCTAAATCGGCCGATACCTTATCGAGATCATCAGCAGAGAGTTGGGCCGCCGCCTCTGACGTCCGAACGGTAAGTTCCCGTTCGTTGCTTGCTGCCGGAGCAGATAGTTCAACCCACATCACGCCAGAGAGCTCAGAACGCTCGTCGATGAACTTCCTATGTAGGATAGTTATCAGCAAGTTGAACTGGAAAGCATTGAGTGAATCACGCTTCCAAGTCTGAGGCCACAAAACGACAACTTCGTCGCCGAACCGCGCGATCCCAAGCGGGTTAGCTCGCGTCTTCACACGTTTCGAGAGGCGGATCTCGATCGACCCACAAGGCTGAAACCAGCGAAGGTCGCGCTCGACAATCAGCCTCTCGATCAACGGTAGAATCTCTTCAGCCGCTTTGCGGATATGCTTGTTGGAGTTTTGTCGCGCATTAGCGAGAGCGCTCTCAATCGCTTCTCGAGCGCGCTGCTGGACCGTCCCGTCCGTACCGACATTCGTAAAGTACTTCAGCGCGTATTCGATAAAGTCACGAACACGCCATGTCGCAATTGCGAATTTGGTCTGCTCTGCCGAGAGAATGTTTTCAGCTGTTTGGAGTGGCGATTCGCCGATGCGCTTTACTGCATGCTGCAGTGTCGGGGCCTTCAGTATGTCATCGACGAACCTTGCGACCATTTCAATCCTCAAACAAATCTTTGCGCTTCTCGGATGATTCTTTCCGATATCTCAAGTCCTTTCAGCCCGTGGGCAGAGGAGTTATTCCACACTCTATCCCAAGGAGTTCCAGGCTCGTGAGACAGAGCGACTAACTGCCTTGCGGTCAAATGCCCGTACACAGAAAGAGTCTGCCTCAGAAACGGCCTTGCTTTTGAAGCCGCCAAATCGTTGACACGGACGGGCCTTCCCGTCTCGTAGTCGAAGGCAGAGGCTCGCGCGGTTATGGGTCGCTCGCCGAAGCTCTTGAACTCGTGATACAAAACCGGAGATACAGGACCGAGCCTCCAAGCTTCGAATACATTCTTAGTCAGGGGGCTCCCAAACGCCGCCAGATGGTCCGCATGCGCAAAGAAAAGCAACTTCTGAAGCGACAAGTTAGATACTTGAACACCGAGCTCGTCCGCAACGTCCAAAAGCTCATTTGCCAGTCCTCGAATATCTGCGGTCACCCCTTCACCTTCTCAAATTGCGCCCATACGCCATCCGCGCCGTGCCAGGCGCCTTGGGTGGCGCCTTTGGAATATTCCGTGGCCCGTGCTTCGAAGAAGTTGGCGTGTTCGACGCCGTTGAGCATTTCGCGGAGCCAGGGGAGCGGGTGTTTGGAGACGCCGTAGACCTCTGGCAGGCCGAGTTGGCCGAGGCGCCAGTCGGCGACGTGGCGGATATATTGTTTGATATCGTCAGGCGTCATGCCAGGGATGTCGCCGGTTTCAAACGCGAGATCGATGAACCGGTCCTCAAGGCCCACCACGGTTTTGCAGCAGTCGACGATATCGTCCGCGACGGATTTCGTCAGGCAGTTCGTCTCCTGAGCGAAGGTATGGAAGAGCTTGATCATGCCTTCGCAGTGAAGGCTCTCATCCCGGATCGACCAGGTCACGATCTGGCCCATGCCCTTCATTTTGTTCTGGCGCGGGAAGTTCATCAGCATGGCGAAGGATGCGAAGAGCTGAAGACCCTCCGTGAACGCACCGAACATAGCGACCGTGCGCGCGATGTCCGCCTCGCTGTCGACGCCGAAGGCCTGCATATAGTCGTGCTTGTCCG
>CAWUIJ010000019.1:0-31274 GCA_963922235.1 uncultured Parvularcula sp.
AGAAACCCAGCTCACGGCTCAGATAAGCTGACACCGCGAGAAGCGCTTCGGTCAGCGTTCGATCAAAATCGAAGATCGTGTGATCAAGATCGAAGGAAATGACTTGGAACCTTTGCACGTCCACTCCCCTTGGTGTCATTTCAAGACAAATCTGACGCAAGCTGGAAGCAACGCGCCGAAGCCATTAACCGCGAGCTCGGTTGCTCCAAGGCAAATGGTAGCGAATAGCGCCGGTCGTCCCATGAGCAAGATCAACTTTTGGTACGTACACCAATTCAAATGTCGAGTGGATGGGATTGCGCAGCCCGCGCGACGATGAACTGGACGCCGATCGAAGGCCTATCATCTCCTCAATATCGGCGTTGGTGCAAGGAACCCAACTGTGTGCGCCATCACTGAACTCAGATCCATGAAACCAACTCAGGATCTTATTGGCTAACTTTCGTTTGTTCACAGATCGGCTTTGCGCAGCCACGCAGCTGCCGCTACCGCCTGTCACTTCTCGAAACTCAGCGAGTTCGACTTTTGCAGGTTCGGCGTCTGGCTCTTTGATGTGGTTGTGCTTGGACTCCCACCCCACCGCCCAAAGACGCTCAGCCACAAAGTCGTGGCCGCCGAATTTCTGGAAGTCGCGGAGCAGCGATTGTGGGTTTCCTTTCCCGTCGCTTGCGGTGCTCTTCACCTCAATAAACCGCAGATGGTCCGGTCGATCATACCAACGCGAGGACCCATTGAAACTTTTCCAAGCCACGATATCGATACCTTGGCGTCCGTGGGTATAAAAATGGCAGGCGTGGTAGCCGTAACGCTCAGACGTGAGCTCTTTTAAAACGGCCTCTTCGCCGAAATCGCCAATCTTGGTGTTCATACGCCTCACGTATCACATGAAGGTACGAGCGGCGAGGACGGACCACACAGAGCCCCTCAATCTAAACGTCGAGGCCCATATTCCGTAGACGCTCTTTGTCATCAGCCCAGCCTTCGCGGACTTTGACATAGATAAAGAGGTGCACCGTCTCACCGAAGAGCTCTTGCATCTCTTCGCGCGCTGTTTTGCCGACCGTCGCGATTGTACGTCCCTTATGGCCGAGCACCAATTTCTTTTGGCTATCACGCTCGACATAAATCGTCTGCTCGAGCCGAAGCTCGCCGCGCTTTGTCCGCTCCCACCGATCCGTCTCAACCGTAAGACTGTAGGGGAGTTCCTCGTGCAGCCGCATGAAGAGCTTTTCGCGGGTCACCTCGGCTGCCATCTGACGATCATTGATATCCGAAAGCTGATCTTCAGGGTAAAGGAAGGGCCCTTCCGGCATTTGATCGACGAGCCATTGCTGGAAATCTTCCGTTCCCCGCTTTTTCTTCGCCGAGATCATGAAGGTGTCGGAGAAGACCCCTTCATTGTTCAAATGCTCAGCCAAGCTCAGGAGCGGCGGGCGCGGCATACGGTCGATCTTATTGAGAACCAGGACCGCTTTCGCGTTTTGTGACTTGAGGCCTTCAATGACGCGGTCCGTATCAGCCGCCGCTTTCATGGCGGCGCCGCTGGCATCCTCATTCATGGTCGAAAGATAAGCAGGCGCATCAACGAGGAGCAGGATCACGTCTGAACCAGCGAGCGCATCCCAAGCCGCGCCGACCATGGCCTTATCGAGGCCTGACTTGGCGGCAAAAATGCCGGGCGTATCGACATAAACGATCTGTGTGCTGTCATGCACAGAGACGCCGCGGATGCGCGCCCTTGTGGTCTGCACCTTATGGGTGACGATCGACACCTTCGCGCCGACCATCAAATTGACAAAGGTCGACTTGCCAGCATTGGGCGCTCCCAACACCGAGACCACACCGCAATGCGCGGGTTCGTCAGTCATCCGACCACACACCTTCCCGTTTCAAGACCTTCAACGCAGCCGCCGCGTGGGCGTCGCGCTTTGAAGGGCCCTCTCCCTGTTCAGGGGTGATCTTACCCGCACTGACCTCAACCGTGAAGATGGGAGCGTGATCAGGGCCTTGGCGCGCCACATCCTTATAGCTGGGGGTGCCGTGCCCCTTGGATTGCGCCCATTCTTGGAGCTCCGTCTTGGGGTCGCGATGCTGGCCAGCAATCGCGTCAAAGTGCTCGCCCCAGTAACGGTCATAGGCCTCTTTCGCGGCCTCCATGCCGCCATCGATATAGAGCGCCCCCAGGAGGGCCTCGCATGCATCACCGAGGATCGCGTCCCGGTTGCGGCCGCCATTGTTCTCTTCACCCGCGGACATGCGGAGCGCCGGGCCGAGGCCAAAATGCCGGGCTGCATCGGCGCAGGTCTCTTTGCGCACCAGCTGATTGAGCCGCGGCGCGAGCTCTCCCTCTGCCATGAGAGGATAACGGCGCCAAAGCTCTTCTGCCGTCATGAGCCCAAGGACCCGGTCACCGAGGAATTCAAGACGCTCAAGGTCTCGGCCGATATCCGCCGAGACGCTCGAATGCGTCATCGCTCGAGACAAGAGGTCCTGGTCTTTGAAAACGTGGCCCACGGCCGATTCAACAGATTGGAGAGATGCCTTACGGCGCGCCATTAATCGACCTTGTCACCGATGCGTTCGTAGCGGATCGCCAGTGGCCAACGCCAGATTTGCCAGAACGCAGACCGTTGTCCGTCAACGGAGAATGCCACCCGGCGGGCACGGCCCACAAGCTGATCATGCGGAATGAACCGCACGCCAGGAGAGCGGCTATCGACCGAGTTGTCACGGTTGTCACCCATGCCGAAATAATGGCCCGGCGGGACGATCACCGGGTCCGTGTTGTCCCAGTTTCCGCGATCACCATAGCATTCCTGCACAACATAGGTCGGGCCGCCTTGGGGCATGGTTTCGTAATACTGGATCCCGAAGTCAGCGCCGCAGGTGGTCTCTGCATTTGGAATGACTTCGCGGGAGACCGGCTCGCCGTTGATCATCAGCACACCGCGGCGAACTTGGATCGTGTCACCAGGAAGCCCGACAATGCGCTTCACATAGTCTTTGTTGCGATCATTCACGTTCTTAAAGACTGCGACCTCACCGCGATCCGGACCATCCGAGAACAGGCGCCCTTCGGTAGGCAAGCGGGTCAGCGGGAAAATCAGCGACGCTTTGGAATAGCCATAGTCAATCTTGTCGACGAGGATGAAATCCCCGGTCATCAGGGTCGGCTCCATCGATGCTGACGGAATATTGAACGGCTGGATAAAGAAGAACCGCACAAACAGGGTGACGCTGACCGCGATCCCCACGGTTTTGATGACGTCAAGCGCCTCTTCCATTGCGGCGTTCATGCCGCCCTTGGCCTTATCATCGATCATACTGGCTGAGCCTCATTCTCAGGTACGGCGTAGAGGATGACAAAAGCCTGCGCCAGCGGGAAGTCGTCTGTGATGGTGAGGTGAATTTCCATTTGCCTTCCTGACGGTGTCAGTTGGTCGAGCTTTGTCTTTGCGCCATTGGTCAGGACCATGGTGGGCTTGCCCGAAGGGAGGTTCGCGACCCCCATGTCGCGCCAGTAGACCCCCTGGCTCAGCCCCGTTCCTAGCGCCTTTGAGCAAGCTTCCTTCGCCGCAAAGCGCTTGGCATAGCTGGCCGCGCGCATGCGCCGGCGGTCGGACTTGGCGCGCTCAATCTCGGTAAAGCAGCGATGGGTGAAACGTTCACCATAACGCTCGAGCGTCTTCTCCACCCGGCGGATGTCGATGAGGTCAGAACCGATGCCGATGATCATAAGAGCATGCCCGTCCTGGCATCGCTGATGAGGCGTTTCATTTCGCGCATGGCTCCATCAAGGCCCATAAAGATCGCCTCGCCTACCAGGAAATGCCCAATATTAAGTTCCCGGACCTCCGGTAGCGCCGCGATGTTCTGGACATTGAAAAAGGTCAGGCCGTGCCCGGCATGGACCTCGATGCCCAGCTCATGCGCCAGCTCGGCCCCGCGGCGCAGGTCCTCAAACGTCGTGATCAGCGCTTGCTTATCGGTGGCAAGCGCCGCCTCGGCATAGGCGCCGGTGTGAAGCTCAATGACGGGAGCGCCTAAGTCTTTGGCGGCACGAATTTGCTCCTCATCCGGATCGATGAAGAGCGAGACGCGAATATCCGCAGCCGCAAGTTTATCGATATGGGCCGCCAGAGCCTGTTTTTGTCCCGCCACATCAAGGCCACCCTCGGTGGTCTTTTCTTCCCGGCGCTCCGGCACAAGGCACGCCGCATGCGGACGGATGCGTGTGGCGATCTCCACCATCTCATCCGTCGCCGCCATCTCAAAATTGAGCGGCAGACCGAGCTCACCCTTCAGCCGCTCCATATCGTCATCACGGATGTGACGCCGATCTTCGCGCAAATGCGCGGTGATACCATCAGCGCCGCAAGCTTCGGCAAGCTTCGCGGCCCGCACCGGATCAGGATGCTCACCGCCCCGCGCATTCCGCACCGTCGCGACGTGATCGATATTCACGCCCAACCGGCACGGCGGCGCCTTGGCGGCCGGGTTGCCGTCCTGCAAATGCTCCGCCCGCGGCAGACCGCCGGTTCGAAAAGGGTTGCGGCTCATTGAAGTCCTCGGCTGCCCGGCTTCACTGCCGGCGTGTCTTTCAAATGATCAGGAAGGTCATCTGCCGCGTAAGAAGCGATGTTGAGCTCCGCGAGCGGGAGAAGCGGCACGCCGAGATCTGCAGTTCCTCCCGACCGGTCGATGAGGCACGCAACAGCGAGCGGCACACCGCCGGCCGCTTTCACCGCATCCACGCATTCCCTCGCGGAGAGGCCCGTCGAGACGATGTCCTCGACCACAATCACCTTCTGACCTGGCTCCAGCGCAAAGCCGCGGCGGAAGGTGAATGCGCCGTTCTCCCGCTCCGTATACAGAAAGGGAAGATCCATCGCCCGCGCGGTCTCATAGCCGTAAAGGATCGCGCCCATGGCCGGGGCAACGACCACAGTGGGTTTGTCGTCGAGCGTACCAATCAGCGCCGCTAGCGCTTGGCCGAGCCTTTCCGTTGGCCCTGGAAAACGCGAGACCAGCGATTTGTTCAAGTAAGTGTCAGCGTGGCGCCCTGAAGACAGGATGAAATGCCCCTTCAGCAGCGCGCCGCACTCCTCAAAAATGGCGAGGACATCGTCTTTGTTCATGCCGTACCTTCCGAGCGTTCTGCACTGACCACATAGTCTGAACCGCGCAGCGCCGTCATGACATTACTGAGATGAAGCGCATCTCTGACGGCAAACTCGATCCTGAGATCAGAGAACGCCACCTCGCGGTTTTCCACGTGGATATCGTGGATGTCTGTTTCGTATTTCGCCATCAAGGTGCCAATGTGCCCCAGCGCGCCCGTCCGGTTGGTCACGGTAATGACGACCTCGGTCACAAAAGAAGCATCGGGATCGTTCTTCCACGCAAGGTCGATCCAGTCGGCTTCCGACTGCTCAGCCAGCACAGGGCAATCGATCCTGTGGACATGGACCCGGTGGTCAGCACCCTGCACGCCCACGATCCGCTCACCCGGCAAAGGTCGGCAGCATTGTCCCAAGACAAGGCCCGCACCCCGGCCAAGCCCCTCGATCGAGACCGCTCGGCGCCCAAGATCAACACCCGCCTGCACTGGCTCCCCCTCACCCCGGGGTGATTGCTGCAGGTTGGGGTAGACCTCATCCAGAACGTCCGTGTCTGTCACTTCCAAGCGACCGACAGCTTCCAAAAGAGGCTTAAGGCCGCGGAATCCCATCCGCTTGGCAGCCTCCCGAACAGCATCAGGTGAATACGGAACATCTTGCACACTAAAGAGGTTGCGTACGATCCGCTCGCCCAGCGCATGTTGCTCTTTCGCCGCGAGCTGCTTCACCCGTTTCCGCAGCCGCAGCTTAGCCGAGCTGGTGGCCGCGAACCGCTCCCACCCTTGCGGGATCGGCGCGTTCTTGCTCCGCAAGATTTCGACAATGTCACCATTGCGCAGCGGCCAGCGATTGGGCCGGACGATGCCGTTGATCTTGGCACCGGAGTAGGAATCGCCAATATCCGTGTGCAGCGCATAGGCAAAATCGACGGCCGTCGAACCGACGGGCAGGCCAATGACCCGTCCTCGCGGCGTGAAAGCGAAGATCTGGTCCTTGTAAAGATCGATCTTCGCCCCGTCGAGAAGCTCCGATGCATTCGCCCCGCTTTCCAGCGCAGAAACCGTCTGCCGAAGCCATTCGAAGGAATTGTACTTGCCCTCGCCTGCAATCTCGACAGAGCCATCACCGCGCGTGGTTGCATCTTTGTAGCGCCAGTGCGCAGCGATCCCACGTTCAGCAATTTGGTGCATATCCTTAGAACGGATTTGCACCTCGACCCGCTGCGCATCCTTACCCTTTTCGGAGAGGAGCACAGCCGTGTGGATCGACTGATAATTGTTGGGCTTCGGCGTCGAGATATAGTCGTCGAACTCGCCAGGGATCATCGGATAGTTCCGATGAATAACGCCCAGAGCGCGGTAGCAATCCTCTAAGGTCGGAACAATCACGCGGAAGGCATAGATATCAGCAAGCTCTTCAAAGAGCACCTTTTTCCGCTGCATCTTACGCCAGACAGAAAAGGCGCGCTTCTCTCGGCTGTAGATCTCAGCATCGATCCCAGCGCGTTCGATCTCTTCACGGATGTTCTGCGACAGCGCCACCACATCGCGCACCGAGCGGCTTGAAACCCGCTCGAGCCCCTTGGTGATCGCTGCATAGTCCGCAGGTTTCAGATAATAGAAGGCGAGATCCTCAAGCTCCTCACGGAACCGGTCAATGCCGATGATCCGTGCAAGGGGCGCATAGATCTCCATCGTCTCCAGCGCGATCCGCTGCTTCTTCTCAGGCTTCTTGATGTGGTGCAGCGTTCGCATATTGTGCAGGCGGTCCGCCAGCTTGATCAGCAGCACCCGGACATCTTTGCAGGTGGCAAGAATGAACTTCGCAAAGTTCTCCGCTTGGCCATCCGCATCAGGAGCAAGCTCACGCTTAGAAATCTTGGTCACCCCATCGACCAGCCGCGCGACTTCTGAACCAAAGTCCTGCTGAATATCAGCCAAGGACACATCGCAATCTTCCACCACATCATGGAGAAGCGCTGTGGCAATCGTGACCGGGTCGAGCTTCAGATCAGTCAGGATCGCTGCGACAGATAGGGGATGGGTGAAGTACGGGTCGCCTGATTGCCGCGTCTGGCCGCCATGGGCCTTCATCGCGAAGACGTAAGCACGGTTCAGGAGATCCTCATCGGCCTCCGGATCATAAGCGCGGACAAGGTCCACCAGTTCGAACTGCCGAACGATCTTTGGCGCGTTGCCTATCGGCGGCGGTGGGAGATCCTGCGCCTCAAAACCCGAAAGATCCGCTGCTGCATGTTCAGTCGCTTGACCCGAAGAAACGCGCGTTTCTTGCGGGCCCGGCTCACCCTGCGGGGAACCAGGAGTTTGTTGCGACGGCGATGGCGCGCTGAACGGATCATCGCTTGCCTCTTGAGGATGGGTCGAAGGTGGTTGGGGCATCACCTTCGATGTTGGCAGCTCTGACGGTGAGAGCAAGCGCAGCATAGCCGGTAAAAGCGACGAAAATGCTGACGACGGCCGCTAGAGGCAGAAAAGCCGCGCCCTGAAAGGCCGCGGCTGTGATGGCACCCCCAGCGAGCGCGAGCCCGACAGCCAGCGCCACGCCTCGGAGGGCCCGATTCACTTAGTGTTGGGCGAGAGCGGAGCCATACCGCTTTGTTGAAGGGCCTCGAGAAGATCGTCCTCCGACACGGTGTCGTGATCAGGGAGGTCAGCCTTATCGGCCGCTGCGCCTTCTGCTTCGTCAGGCTCATCCACATCGAGCTGCGTTTGCAGCGACGTCACGAGATCTTCGGTGATCTCACCCGACGTGATCTTGTCCGCCGCAAGCTCACGCAGCGCGATCACGGGATTCTTATCACGATCTCGATCGACCTCAGGCATTGCACCTGAAGCAATCATCCGCGCCCGGTGGGCAGCCAGAAGCACCAGGTCAAAACGGTTGTCGACCTTTTCAATGCAGTCTTCGACGGTGACGCGCGCCATAGTCTCTCCTTGGGGAAGACGCGGGCATTAAGCCAATCCATCGTCAAGTGCAAGGATGTCCTGGGCTTCAACTAGACTTTCATCGCGCACACGCACAGTCTCCCCCGCCATGTCACGTGAAGCACCAGAGCCGGGCGAGATCTGCTTTCTCGCCAATGACCGTCCAGCCGCTCAGCAAGCGCTGGCGTGGCTCACGGACGCTTTTGGAAATGCGCCGCGCGAAGAGGCCAAGGTGATCGTTGCCTTGGGCGGCGATGGCACGATGCTCGAGGTGCTGCGCGAGACGATGCAGCTCGCCGTGCCGGTTTACGGAATCAATTGCGGCACCGTTGGATTTCTTATGAATCCGCTCGGCACGATCGCCAAGCTGCCCCAGCGGATCGCGACCGCCGACCGGGCTGTGATCAACCCTCTCAAAATGGTGGCAACGGACCAAGACGGCAAAACGCACGAAGCGATGGCGATCAATGAGGTCTCCCTCATTCGCCAAACCCGTCAAACCGCGCGGATCGCTATCAAAGTGAATGGCGAGCCGCGGCTTGGTCAGCTGATTTGCGACGGCGTTCTTTTGTCCACACCGGCGGGCTCAACCGCCTACAATTTGTCGGCGCACGGCCCAATCCTGCCGATCAATTCGAACCTCCTGGCGCTGACACCCATCAGCGCTTTCCGGCCGAGACGCTGGCGCGGCGCGCTCCTGCCCTATGACGCAGAAGTGAGCTTTATCGTACAGGATCCCGATTTCCGGACATGCTCTGCGACAGCCGACAACGTGGAAGTCAGGAATGCTGTGGAAGTGACGTGTTCAATCCGCCGCGAAGAAAAAATGACTCTGCTTTTCGACCACGGCGCTGGCCTGGAAGAGCGCATTTTGCGAGAACAATTCGAAGACTGAAACCTCGAATCGTGAGCTGCAATCTGCTGTCATTCCTTTAATTGCCGTTAACCGTTTCACCTCAAGGCTTTGGGTTATCGCGGCTGAGTATGGGCCGCCATGAGGACAAATGGTATGGGCGCAAAGGCGCTGACACTGACGAGCGACGACCTCGATGAGGCGCTGGATTCCAATCAGATCCGGCTTCTTTATCAGCCGATTTTCTCGCTCGAAGACGGCGCTCTTGTGCGCGTCGAAGCCCTGTGCCGATGGGATCATCCCCGTTTCGGCACAATGCTGCCCGCCGTCTTTCTTCCCGCCTTCGAAGCGGAAGAGCGCCTTCAGTCGCTGACCAAGACGATCCTAATGCGCGGCGCGACCGAGTTTGCATCATGGCCTTTGAGAAGCCCTGCTGCGCTCTCGATCAATCTCGCGCCCCGGGACTGCATCAATCCCGATCTGCCGGCGCTCGTTGGCTCGGTTCTCGAAGACACCAGGCTGCTTCCAGAAAAGCTTCACCTTGAGTGCCCCGTTCGCGTCTCGGACCGTGAAGAAGCACGCCCCATCTTTGCCGCGCTCCGCGCCATGGGGGTGTTTCTCGTGGCAGAGCTCATGGGGCGTCCGGAAGATGTTGCAGAAGTTTTCGACATTGCACCCTTCCACGAGGTCAAAGCCGGCGGGCGCGGCCTGTTGCGGGCAGCACGGAACAACCACACAGCCAGCCTCACATCAGCGTCAGAGCTGATCACCTTTGCCGAAGCCAATGACGCGATCGTGACCGCTATCGGTGCAGAAGATGAAGCTGCATGTCAGGCTCTTCGGACTGTAGGCTTCCACCAGATTCAGGCTAATGTCCTATCCCCTGCTCTGCCAATTGATGGAATCACACCTTTGACCACTTCACGCGCGCGGCAAATTTTAGGCTTCGAACAAGCGCCGCAAGCGCCAATCGATCCGCCGCAGGCTGATGAAGACACCGCCCCTCAGCAAACGACGACGTTCGAAGCCCATAAGCGGCTGGTGCAAGGTCACGCCCTGCGCCGCGCAGCTGAGCTGAAAGGAAGCGCTCCAGCGCCGAGCCACGGCGCCAAAGCGATACAGTCAAAGCTCAGCCGCAGCTTCGGTGAAAAGAACGACAAGGCGACAGACCCCAGCCTTTCGGACGGCTTAGAGTTGCAGCCCAGCATCCCAGAAAGCAGTGCGGGCCTTCTCATGCGGACCGACCTTGCAGCAGCCTCTCTTGGCTACGGCGCAAGCCCGCTGCGGCCTGCCCCTAAGCCAAAGCCCAAGCCTTCGCCCGAAACATCTGCAGAGATCGCTGAAGTCCTGGGCCTGTTGCCTACGGATGTTGCGGACCGGGCTCCGGACTGGGATGCGAAGGCTGACGAACTGGATGCGGAAGTCGCCAAGCTTCCCGCCTTTGATCCAACGGCTCTCCAAAGCGACACGGTTGAACCGGCAAGCGATGATCTTCGCAGCCTTGCCCATCGCCTACGCCCGGAAGCCAAACGCCCGGGCAACTTCCTGACACGGAAGTATAAGCTCAATGTCACGCATTTCTGGCCACGGCCCTGGCGCGAAGCTTGGAACCGTGCGCGAGAGCGGCAAGAGGAAGAGCGCTGGGCCCAAGCGCTCGAAGAGCAAAAGCAGATTGATGCCTTAAAGCCCCAGGAGCTCACCGATCCGGCGAGCGGTCCAGGGGCCGAGCAAGACACCGTTTCTGTGGTGCCCGAATGCGACGAGCACGTCCTTATCGGCCCAGTCGACCCTCGGCCCGCTGCGTCCGACAAAGGGGCGGAAGCCGTCGAACCTCTGGGTGATGACAGCCCGCTCGAGGCACGGCAGCAGTCCTAAGGCTTCGTCCATCACAGTCTGAACAGGGTCGGATGCCGTGTCTTCCGGCCACTCTTCTGTGGCTCCGATATAGACAGCATTGTCCCGACGCGGACAGAAGTAAGCCTTCGGTGAACGCACGACAGCGGGAACAGCGCCTTTATCCGCCGGGTCAAGCTGAACCAAAATCGCTCGTCCTCGCACCCCCGTCACCTGTTCATCCGAGCGCGCACCAGCCGTGACGATGAGGGTGCCAGCACGCAATGTCTGGCCATTCACGGTGATGCTCGCGCCCTCGTTTCGCGCGGCCTCACCCGTCACCATCTGAACACCAAGGCGCTCTGCATGGTGACGCAGAACCTCTCGGAGAAGCAGAGGCTCAACCGAGCCCTCGCCCTCTGCCCAGATGTGAGGAGCTGGCTCAAAGGAAGAAAATCTCTCGTCCCTCTCCATCGGCGCGCATCCGTCAATGGTGTGAGCGAACCCCGCGCCAAAGACTCCGTCGCGCCGATAGCCAAAGGCCGCAAACGGATCATCCGAGAGAGCATTAGCTGTCTCATCCCAAAGATCCAGCGCATCACGCAACACCTTTGCGTAGCTCGGTTCAGGTTGCTCGTGAGCGATCTCAAAAGACGGGCTCAGCATGCCAGCAGCCGCAGCTGTCGCGCCCCCTCGCCCGTCATCCACCAACGCGACAGAGACACCTCGGCTCGCAAGGTGGTGCGCAGCAAAAGACCCGATGATCCCGCCGCCGAGGATGATGGCATCAAACGTCATGGAGCGTGGTCGCTAGAACCACCACCGCCCCTAAAGCAAGCGGCGCGCCGCCGCGGCGGGTCGGTCATCACTCAAAAGCCGGGTCTTCTCCCGGCTCGAAGCCGATGACCCAAAATAATAGTTCATCACCGCTGCAGCCATTGTCGCGAGAGCACCGAGCATAATGGAGAACTCCGTCTCGGCCCCGGAAGGCACCTCACGAGCAAGCATCACCCCTAGCACGCAGAAAAAGCCGCCAATCACAGTGACCCCCAAGGCTCCCGGAACCCAATCGCCAGTCTGCACCTGACGGGCCCGCGCGTCGGCGCGATCCTCGGCCGCAATCTTCTCGCTCTCGCTGACAGCCGTAAGAAGCGCCTGCTCAAACGCGAGCGACGCCATGCGGAGCTCTTGAAGCTTTGTGGCTTCAGCGCCTTGTAGAGCATCTGCTAGTTCATCGTCCGTGGCATGCTCTCGGCCCAAAAGCGCCTTGGACGCAGCTGCCGTCGCCGCGCCAGCCAAGGGCCCACCAAGTGCCCTTGCGAGCTCCGGAGCAAAACGGCCTAGCGCCGACTTCAAACGAGCCATCTTCGGTGGTCCCCGCAACGCCTCTCCACGATACGCTGAGGACGGCACGCGGGGATAAGCTGCCTGCTTCGCTGGGTTTTTGCTTAACGCAACCTTAACTGCCCGCTCGCGATGCGTAAGATGACGTGCGTGTGGCCAACTGCAGGACCACGCGAAGGAGAGCCATTGCATGGCAACTGTGCCCGAAGAAGCCCCCCACAGCCCCGAAGACCCCTTCGGCGAAGCTGCGCTCCGGGCCGCGGACAGTCGCGTCATGGTCTATGAAGCCACGGAGGGTGCGCGTGCGTCGTCGCAACCGCGCTGGCTTCCTGATCCTGACCAGGTCTGGCTCGCGGCGCGTGTTCTTGCGGGGGCGATCATTTTGGTATGGCTCGTCGCTTGGCCGGTGGGCACGACCCTCGCGCATTTGCAATCCACAGGCGTCTTGCGGATTGGGTTTGGCTATTCTGGCGCCGTTTTCATCCTCGCGCTGAGCAATGCAGGCCTCGTTCTCGCGGGCGGCTATCTTTTGCGCGCCGCCCTGAAGCTCGAGGCCACCGCTGACAAGCTCGGGGATGCCGTGAAACGCATCGAACCCACCATTCGCGCTGAAGCCGTTCGCGCAGATGTCGAGACGCTCGGCGGGGAAGTCGATCGTGCCCTTGCTAAACTGGCGTCTGCTGAGCAACAGATCCGCGAGCAGGTCGGCGCTATCGACGCCGCCACAGCCGCAATGCAAGAAGGCTCAACCGCGACCAGCGAACGACTGGCTGAAGAACGTCAGGCCCTGATCGATGCCACCAAGGCGATGAATGAAGAGGCCGAGGCCTTTGCCGCGGCTCTCACTGAGCGCAATACCAATGGCGCAGCGGCTTCACCCGATATTGAGCAGCAAATCGGCCGCCTGGAGACCATTTCAGAACGCAGCGCTGAGCAGTTTGAAGCGCTTCAAAAAGCGCTCGATGACAACGCAGAAACAGAACCAGCCCCCTCCCACACTGATGGTGATGAGGCCCTTGAAGAATCCGATACCCTGCGGGATGCCCAGCAACAGCTGATTGATGAAAGCCAACGGCTCCGTGATCTGATCGAGCAGCAAAAGAGCCGTGCGGACAATCTCGGCCGTAGCCTGGCCGAACAAAACGAAAAACTCGCGCAGCGCGAACCCAAGACAGGGACCTTCGGAGGCTCCTGGCGGAAGATCCTCGAGACGGTCGAGAAGCAGGTGTTCACAGATATCGGCGGATCGCAGGACCCTGAATCCGACCCCGTCGATGCAACTCCTGAAGAACGCGCACGGATGATGCGGATGTACCGCTTCACGATGACGATGAAAACGAGCCTCTACGGTGTCCCGAGCCATCAGGACCTTGACCGATTTGAGGCTGGCGAGCGTCAGATCTTCACCAAGCAGCTTCTGAACGGTGACCAGGCGGTGTTGAAAGCGAAGATCGACGAAGCGCTGAAGGATGACCCTGGCTTCCGATCCGCAGCCGATGCCTTCCTGCGGGACTTCGATGATTTCATCGGACCGATTATGACGGGCGATGCATCAAAGGCGGAAGGAGCATTGCAAGACATGCTCCGCTCGCCTCTTGGGCAGCTTTATGTCCGTGTGGGAACGGCACGCGGACACTTCCGCTGATCACTGCTCCTCAAGCGCAATCAGCTCCATACCCCAAGCAGACGCAGCCTCCGCTGTATCCGCCGCAGCAGCACCAATGGCATGGGCTGCATCACGGGGTTCGCTGGATGTCAGTGTACGTGTGGCTTCGAACCGCTCAGCCCCCAGAACGCGGCCACGCCGGTTCTCGAGCCTGACGCGGTAGCTGACCCGCGCGACATGGGGCTCAACCGAACGATCCAGATGGAGCGCTGAAATATCGGTGTAGAACACATAGTTCGCGACTGGCAGGGCCACGCGATCACTCACAGCCAAAAGTCGGCCGTGCTCTTCGAAACTCCGTTCCAGGAGGATCGAAATGAGAAGCGGGCCACGGTCAGCCCATTCAGCGTCCGGCAGGTACCGAAGCTCATTCGGCGCAGTCATCACAGCAATCCGTGCCGTGTTGAACGCAGCTTCTGAGCGGGGATCGTTGATCGCCAGCGTGACGTCCAACGGCTCACCGGTCGGGCCCACGATATCGTTGGCATTCATGGTGTAGCGCGGCGGCAGGGTCTTGGCGGGCGGCACCAAAGAGATACAGCCGCCAAGGGCCAAAAGGCTTAAGGCAAGAAGGGAACGGATCATCTGCGGGACTCCGGACGGTTTTCGCCGAGCAAGAAGCGGGCGGGATCGCGATCGAATTCCTGGAGGATCGCTTCGGTGGTGGCGAGGACGCGGTTAGCCTGGGCAATCACGCCCACGGTGGCGCCGAGACCCTCTTGAGCGAAGGCATCGATGGCTGGCCGGTTCTCAGTGAAGGCATCATTCATCTGCGCCAAGAGTGCAGCGAGCTCGGCATTGGTTTCCGCGAGCCCCTGAAGCGTTGAGCGCGCATCCTCGGCGATCAGCCCTTCGGTTGCGGCCAAGATGCGGTTGATCTTCACAACGCTCTCATCGAGCGCCTCGATGTTCCGCCGCAGGATGATGCTCATCACGGCAACGTTTTCGATCGTTGTCCGGATGTCCTCATCACTGTCAGCAAAGGCGTCGGTGAGGGTCTCGATATCTTCGATAATCCGGCTGATGCGGTTGATGTTCTCGGTGCTCGCCAACATGGAGATGTTCTCGGCCAACGGGCCAGAGCTCTCAATGACTGCTGCTAGGCCGCCCGCGCTGCCATTAATGACTGGCACGCGTTCCTGGGAGACAGCCTTCAGGAGCGGCTCATTGGGTGATCCGCCGACAAACTGAATGACCGCAAGACCGGTGATTCCGACGAGCTCGAGCTCGGCCTTGGTATCGGTTTTGATGGGCGTGTTCTCATCGACCCGCACAGTGGCCAGGGCAATGTTCGGATCAGTCTCCGAAAGGCCGAGGCTGTCGACTTCGCCGACCCGGATACCATTGAAGAGCACATTCGCCCCAACCTGCAGGCCAGAGATCCTCTCTTCAAAGACGATCGTGTACTCGTCATATTCTCGCTCGGCATTGCCGAGCCACATCACAAAGAGCAAAGTGAGCACCAACGTGGCGATCACCGAGCTGCCGATGAGGACGTAATGAGCGCGGGTTTCCATTGTCTCGCCCCTCTCCTTCTATCCGGTTTGCCGCTCGTCAGGATACGAGCCTTGCGCCGCCCGCCCCCGCGGGCCGCCAAAATAATCTTGGATCCATGGGTGATTGGACGCTTGCACCTCGTGCAAAGGCCCATTGATGATGACCTGCTTATCCGCAAGAACAGCGACCCGGTCACAGTCCCTATAAAGACTATCAAGATCGTGGGTCACCATAAAGACTGTGAGCCCGAGATTGTCCCGCAGGGACATGATCAGCTCATCAAACCGTGCAGCACCGATTGGGTCGAGGCCTGCGGTCGGCTCATCAAGAAAGAGAATTTGCGGATCGAGCGCCAAGGCACGCGCCAGGGCTGCACGCTTGCGCATACCGCCTGAAAGATCCGCAGGCATCTTTTTTCCTACGTCTTCAGCGAGGCCTGCCAGCGAAATCTTCATGCCAGCAATCTCTTCAGCCAGCGCATCGGAGATATCGAGATGCTCCCGCAGCGGCGCCATGACGTTCTCCGCCACGGTCATCGAGCTGAAGAGCGCGCCATCTTGGAAGAGAATGCCAATCTCCTCGTTGATACTGTCCGTCTGCGGCGTGTGCGCATCAATTTGCTGGCCAAGGATCCGCACCGAGCCCGCGTTCGGGCGGCGAAGACCGACAATCGTGCGGAGCAGGACCGACTTCCCTGTGCCCGACCCGCCCACGATGCCGAGGATCTCCCCCCGGTGCACATCAAGGTCGAGATTGTCATGCACCACGTGGGAGCCGAACTGGTTCCGCACGCCGCGCACTTCGATGACGTTCTCCTTCTCCATCAGTAATCGATCTCCAAGAAGAAGACCGCGAAGAACGCATCGGTGAGGATGACGAGGAACAGCGACTGGACGACAGAGATTGTCGTGCGGCGACCAAGGTCTTCTGCTGACCCTTGGACCATCATGCCCTGGTAGCAGCCGATCACCGCGATGAAGAAACCAAAGAACGGCGCCTTCACCATGCCGACAATGAAATTATCGATCACAACGATCTCTTGGGTCCGCGCGAGGAAGAGAACAGGCGGGATGTCCAAAAAGGCCGCTGCGGCGATCAGACCGCCGATGATACCGAGCAAGGCGGCAAAGAAAGCGAGGCACGGCACGGCCAAAAGAAGCGCCAAGACCCGCGGGACAACCAGCGCATCCATGGGATCGATCCCCATGGCCCGCATCGCATCCACCTCTTCGCGAAGTTTCATCGAGCCAATCGAAGCGGTGAACGCACTCCCCGATCTCCCGGCGATCAAAATCGCGGTGAGAAGAACGCCGAACTCACGAAGGACCGCAATCCCGACGAGCTCCACCGCAAAAACTTCTGCGCCGAATTCTTTGAGGACCGTCGCGCCCATAAAGGCCACCACGGCGCCGATGAGGAACGACATCAGCCCCACGATGAGGATCGCGTTGAAACCGGCCGTCTCAAAATGATGGATGACCGAGGTGGGCCGGAAACGGCTTGGGTGCCGCGCGGTATCAACGAGCCGGGCCACCACGGCGCCAACAAAGCTCAAAATCTGGAGCGCTTCAGCGGCAATGTTCTCCGTTCCGCGTCCGACGCGCTCAAGCACCATCAAAAAAGAATTGGGACTTGGCGCGACCTCACAGGACACAAGGTTGCCCGAGGCTTGCTCGAGCAGCACCCGGTGGTGCTCCTCAACATTCTCAAATCCGTAAAGCGGCTCCCCGTCCACAGACCGCGCCCCGCAGGCTTTCATGGTGCGCTGGAGGATCATGGCGCCGGACGTGTCAAGCGCCTCAACCCCGCTCATATCAATGCTCAGCGGCTTATCGAGCGTGGTGGACGCAAACTTACGGATATCACGATCAAGCGCCGTGATGCCTTCAGCAATCGTCCACCGTCCGTGCGCTTTAAGGCTCGGAGGATCTACTGACGCAACAGTGAAACCCGCATTGGTCATGCTTGTGGAAAGCCCAATCGTTTACTCTGGCTCGCATTCTACGCGAAGCATGCCAAAGCAAGCTGAAGAGCGCATAAAGCCAACCGACACCCATTTGGGCTGTTATAGTATCAATGCCAGGGCCTCTGGCGCCAAGCGAAAACGTTAAGGAATTGAAGCGTGTTCGAACAGCGACAGGAACAAAGGCTCCGATTGCTGCTGTTAAGTCCAGCAGTTGTTGTTCTTCTTATCGCCGGAGCGACTCTGCTCACGGCTGATGCAGTGGGACGATCGCCTCGAGAATTGTTCTTTGATGTCCTGACGCGCCTGGCCCCGCGGCCGGCGACCGAAGAGAGCATGACAGCGACCATCCTGATTGATGAGGACAGCACTGAGCGCTTGGGCGCCTGGCCGTGGCCGCGCAGCGCCTATGCAGGGATCATTGATGCTGCCGAAGCCGCTGGTGCTGCTTCGATCACGTTGACGGTTTCGGTCGCTGGGGAAGACCCTTTGTCTCCCGATGTCCTGGTTCGGCGTTGGCTGACGGTCCCCTCGGCAGGCGAGCTTGGTGACCCGCTCGCGGCGATCTCCCTTTTGCCGTCCAATGACCTGGTCCTCGCACGTGCCGTTGCCGGCGGAAACATCGGCCTTGGGGTGGCGGACCGCGTGCGGCCAGCAGGCCAATCTGTCCGATGGGCACGGGTCGATCGCGCTAACTCCCCTTGGGTCACCGTCGAAGGCGATCTCGCGGCCGCCTTGCCAGGGGTTCTCGGCGATCAGTCGCTGTCCACCGAGCTTGATGAAAGCGGCACGCCTGTTGTTGTGGGCGTGCCCCGTGACCCTGACGGCATCATCCGCCGTGCAGCGCCCGCCTATGTGATTGGTGACAGGGCAACGCCCAACGCCGCCCTTGCAGCGATCAGCGCTTCGGGAACACCGATTGCGCTTGGCCTCAGCCGCAATGCGATCAGCAACAGCGGTCGGCCAGCGACAGATCTTACAATTGGCGAAGGGGAGCCCCTGCCCCTCGACGCCCGCGGGGAGCTCCGCCTCTGGTGGCCGCAGGTCGTCAGTGTGCCTAGCGTTCCGGCCTGGCGCGTTCTTGATGACCCTGAGACATGGGCGCTTTCGCTAAAGGATAAGCACGTCTTTATCGGCGAAGTGCTCTCGCCTGCCGGGGTGAAACGGACATCGCGCGGTGATCTTCCCGTTGCCAGCATCCACGCCCTGATGGCTGAACAAATGACCGGAGGGCACGTGATTGTGCGGCCCGATTGGGTGGGTTTCGCGGAAGCCTTTGGCGCCCTTTTGGCTGGCGCGATCGCGGTGACAGCTGTGATCTTCCTTCCGTCTGCCCTGGCCATTGCCGTGAACGGACTTTTGCTGCTCGCAAGCTTCCTCATTCCTTTCTTCGTCTTTCGATCATCGGGCATGCTGATTGATCCGACGCCGGGCCTCATGGCCACAGCAGGTGGTCCACTGGCCGTCGGCGCCACGATCCTGACCAATATGATCCTGCGCGATGATGCGCTCAGGGGGGCTTTCCACGGCGCCCTGCCGCAGAAGGCGATGCGCAAGGTGCAAAGCCAGGGCGGGCAGAAGCTTCTGCGCGGCGTCCACCGCGACGTGACCGTGCTCTCTTGCGCCTTCCAGCTTCCGCCCGCGCTGATCCAGCGCTTTGCCGAGCGGCCACGGGACTTCATGCTCTTCCGTGCCAGCGCCAATGACCGCCTGCGCCGCACCATCCTCGAGCATGAGGGCACGGTCGATTATGGCGAGGACGGACGGCTTCTTGGCTATTGGAACGTCCCGCTTGAGGCCGAGAACCATATCGAGCTCGCCTGTTCCTGCGCCCTTAAAATGCTCGACGATGTGAGCTCCATGAGCCAGCAGGTCTCGGAAAGCCATCACGTCTCACGCGGCGGCGCGCTCGAAGAACTCGCCGATGGTCGGATCGAAATCGGGATCAGCACGGGACCCTGCTTTGCTGGCCCAGCCGGGCTCGGCGGGCGAAACCGTTACGCTGCCCTCGGATCACCAGTGGGCTTTTCAGGCCGCCTTCGCGCACGATCGTCTCTCTACGGACCAGCGATTGTGACCGATGCCGCCGTCTATGAGCAGCTTCGCCATCACTACGCTTTTCTCGATCTCGATGTCGTCAAACGGCACGAGGAAGCAGCGATGGAAGGTGTCTACGGTCTTGTTGGTAACCCCTTCCTCAAGGCTTCGAAGTCATTCCGTCAGTTGGCGGAGACGCAGCGCGATCTTCTCATGGCTTGGCGCAACAGCGACCTGAAAGGCGCGATGCGGCACCTGCAGGCGCTCCGCGGCATTCCCGGTGTGCCGCAGAGCTATATCGATCTCTTCGAAAAGCGGATCTTGGCCGCGCGGGTCGCGTCCTCGCGAAGCGATTTCGACGTGAGCGAGGTGCTGGCGCCTTAAAACGCCCCTGTCGTCAGTACGAACTGGTCAGGTAGATCGATGGCTGGGCTGCCAGTGCAGCCGGACCTGGGGAGTCCATCCGCTTAGAGAGCGAATCCGCTGTGCGGCCCAATTCGATGATGGCCCGTGTGAACTCGTCTTTGACGTAAAGAACATCTTCGCGCGCCACGTCGAGGCCGTCTTTCGCCATCAGCGTCATCGCCTGAGCATAAACGAGCCGGCAATGCCGTGCCTCAGTGATCGCTTCTTCGACCATGCGCACATCAGAAAGCTTAGGCTTGACCGAAGCGCTCGCCGCGCGGCCTGCGTCCACCATGTGCCACGCAGCGGCCAGCGTCACATCGACATCCCGGCGCACCGCCGCAGGCTTGGCCTCTTCGTGGACCTCTAAGCTGCTGAGATAAGCCTTCGCTTCATCTTTGGGGGACGGTCCGGAGCCGCCAAAGAGCACCGTCATCAGAGCAGGACCTTGCTCCGCTTCTTGCTCATCCCATGGGTTGGCTTCGAGCAGCTCAAGCGCGTCAGCCATGGCCTCGCGCTCTTGCACAGGCTCCATCAATGCAGCGGTCTCCTCACCTTTGCCCAACTGGACAGAGGCACAGCCCGTCATTGTGGCGGCCAACGCCGAAATGCATGCAAGCTGAAGGTGCACCCGAACTCCGTCTCTCATCCCCCCGAAGATCAACTCTAGCCGCGACACGATGAATAAAACCGTATCATTGCCGACGAGCTGACCCGCGTTAAGAGACATAGAACCACGATCGCGCCGGCGCTGTAAAGGAATCCATGGCCCTGAAAACTCTCTATCCGCCATTAGAGCCCTATCTCCGCGCGCAGATGTCCGTCTCGCCGCTGCATGAGATTTATTACGAGGCCAGCGGCAACCCGAACGGCAAGCCTGTCGTGGTCTGTCACGGTGGTCCGGGCGGCGGTTCGACTCCATCGATGCGCCGATATTTTGATCCTGAGCTCTACCACATCATCCTCTTCGACCAGCGCGGCTGCGGGCGTTCGACGCCTCACGCTGAATTGCGCGAGAATACGACATGGGACCTCGTCGAAGACATGGAGCGATTGCGGCGGAAACTGGGCATCGACCGGTGGCAGGTGTTCGGCGGCTCGTGGGGCTCAACCCTTGGGCTGACCTACGCTCTCACCCATCCCGAGCGCGTGACAGAGCTTGTTCTGCGCGGGATCTTCACCCTCCGTCGGTCGGAGCTTTTGTGGTTCTACCAAGAGGGCGCGAGTTGGATGTACCCCGAAGCTTGGGAAGCGTTCATCGAACCCATTCCTGAAGCTGAGCGCGGCGATCTCATGGCCGCTTATCGTCACCGGCTTCAAAGTGATGACCGCGCCACGCGGCTAGCCGCTGCGCAGGCCTGGTCTGTCTGGGAAGGCTCAACGGTCTCCCTGGTGCCAAGCCGCGAACGCATGGACAGCTTTGCTGGCGAGCGGTTCGCCGTCGCCTTCGCGCGGATCGAAAACCATTATTTCTGCAACAATGGATTTTTTGATCGGGATGATTGGATCATTGCCCATGCCCATCATCTGGAAGGCATTCCGGGTACGATCGTTCAAGGCCGCTATGACGTGGTGACGCCGACAAAGACCGCCTACGAACTTCACAAAGCCTGGCCAGGTAGCTTGCTGCGGATGGTGGGCGATGCCGGGCACGCAGCAAGCGAGCCTGGCATTGTCGATGAGCTCGTGAAGGCGACGGATCGTTACGCCGCCTCCTGATCATTCCGTTTTTCTAGCTCAAGAAGAACGGTGCGATCACCAAGCCGTAGATGATGATCAGCCCGACAACGCTTGGACAGACATAACGGATCAAGAAACGCCAGCGCTGATACCCGGCCGCGGTCTTAAAGCCGAGCTCCTCGCGGCTCGCCGACTGGCTGACCGCGTAACCCGCGAAAATCGCGATCAAGAATCCGCCGAGAGGCAAGAGGATGTCTCCGGTAAGCTTATCGGTGGCATCGAGGAGTGTTTTGTCTCCCACCACGGGCAAGCTGCCGAAAGGCTGCCACGTGTTGAAGAATGTGTCGGACACGGATGGTGGCACCTGGCTCAGCGCATGCAAAACGCCGATGGCGAAAAGGACCAGGCCAATGACAACCGATCCGATCACGCGGCGGCGCTTCCGTGTGTCTTCGTCCAATGTGTTGTCGCCCGTCGCCCAAGACGCTGGCGCTTCGAAAAGAGCAATCGCCGATGTCAGAGCGGCGAACACGGCCATCGCGAAAAAGGCGATGCCGAAAAGACTTCCAAACGGCATCTGGCTGAAGGCGAGAAGAAGCGGACCGAAAAGAAGACCCAGTCCGCCGGATGACGGCTCGAGACCGAACTGGAAGACCACCGGGAAGACCGCAAGACCTGCGATCAGCGCGACCATGGTGTCAGAGATCGCGACCGTTGTCGCCGATTCAGGAATGCTCTGATCACGGCCAAGATAGATGCCGTAGGTGACCATCATCACCGATCCGAGCGAGAGCGAGAAAAACGCCTGACCGACGGCTGTCACGAGAATGGAGCCGTCCTTGAAGTCTTCGATCAACGCATCAAACTTCGGCATAAAGAGGAAATCGAGGGCCGCAGGCGTGTCGCCTATGATCATGGAAATGACCGCCAGGACGATCAGAAGGAAAAAGAAAATCGGCATCAACAGGGTGGCCGCTTTCTCAATCCCGCCCTTCACGCCGCGACTGACGATAAAGGCGGTGATCGCCACAAAGATCCCGTCATAAAGGATCATCGTGCCCGGCGAGGACAAGAGCCCACCAAAACTGCCCGTGATGGTCTCCTGGCTCTGCCCTGCAAAAGCGGGCGCCGCGATTGCGCCGATACCGTTCTGCCCAATGGCCCCGAACAGATCCCCGCACATGTACACCACATAGTAGAGAAGCCAGCCAGCAATCACGGCGTAGAAAGAGACGATCAAAAAGCTCGCCAGGACCCCAACGCGGCCCATCCACTGCCAGGCCTGGGTCGCACCTTCGACTTCTGACAAGCGTTTGATCGCTGCCACGGGCGTTCCGCCGCCCCGGCGACCGACAAAAAGCTCGGCCATAAGCACCGGCAAGCCAATCGCTAAGACGCAGAACAGGTAGACGATGACGAAGGCACCGCCCCCGGTCTCACCAGCAACATACGGAAATCGAACGAGATTACCGATTCCAACGGCCGAACCGATGGCCGCAAGCACAAAGGCAGCCCTTCCCGACCAATGCTCGTCCTGACTGCTTTTCGCCACTGCCATGCGTGTGTTGCCCCTATGCCGTTATAGAACCTCAGAAACGCAAGTTAGACGGTGTTTTATCTATCGTGGCAATGCTCGTGTAAGACCACAATCATAGGTATAGGTGTCGGGTGATGAAGACACGGGAGAGAAGATCGATGAGTGACGTGATCGACGGTGAGCAGATTTCGATGCTTGTCGAAGGCGCGGGTGTGGATGGCGTCCGCCCCATTCTCGATGCTTATTGGGAATCCAACGACAATCTGATCAGCGCGATCGGGACAGCGATCAACGCTGGCGACATCACGGCCCTGTCTGCTGCGGCCCATGGGCTTAAAGGCTCATCGGCGAATTTGGGCGCGCTCGTGGTGGCAGAGCGGGCCCGTGAAATCGAAGTGGCGGCGAAAGACGGTGACATGGCTGCGGCGAAAGCCTGCTTCGATCACTTGGACGCTGATATCGCGAGCGTCCGAGACGCCTTTGAAGCAATCCTTCTCGCCGCGAGCTAAGAACCAAACCCTGACGTTCGAAGCGTATCCTGGTTCCGGTGGATCCAGGTGGACATCACAAGGCCAAAGCCTGCCATCATGGACAGCATCACCGTTCCCCCATGGCTGACCAGGGGAAGAGGAACACCCACGACTGGTGCTAGACCCATCACCATGCCCGTATTGATCAGGACGTAAGAGACGAAAGTCAGTGCGATACCGAAGCTCAAGAGCCGGCCAAAATGCGACTTGGCGCTCATCGCGATCTGCAGCGTGGTGAAAAAGACGCCGAGATAGAGCAGCAAGAGAACAACAGCTCCATAAAGCCCAAACTCTTCGCCAATGATCGTGAAGATAAAGTCCGTATGCATCTCTGGGAGGAAGTCGAGCTGGCTTTGCGTGCCTTCCATGTAGCCCTTGCCGTCCACCCCCCCGGAGCCGATGGCGATCTTGGACTGATTGGGGTGGTAATTGGCGCCCAACGGGTCGGCGTCGGGGTCCAAAAAGGCCGTGATCCGATCAATCTGATAGGACTTGAGAAGACCCGTCTGCACGGCACCAATCACGGCGCCCGCACCGGCAATCATCCCTAAGATGACAAGTCGCCACGAAAGACCCGCGAGCAGCAACACTGAAAAGCCAGAAAGCCCAAGAAGGATCGCTGTCCCCAAGTCCGGCTGAAGGAACACCAATCCCACCGGTGCACCGATCATCGCAAGGGGCGGGATCAATCCGAGGATGGACGAGACGCGCTTGAACTCAAGGCCGTGGTAGTAGCGCGCAAGAGCAAGGATGAGCGCGACTTTCATCAACTCCGAAGGCTGAAGCTGAAACCCGCCGATGCTGAGCCAACGCTTCGCACCCATGTTCACATCACCAACAACCGGCACAAGAAGGAGCAGCAAAAGCGTGGCGGCATAACCGGGATAGGCGACACTCAGCCAGAATTTGAGCGGCGTGATCCCGATGGTGATTAAGACGGCCAAAGTCACAGCAAACCGCAGGCCATGCTGCATGGCATAGGGCGTCCAACTTCCGTCAGCCACCGAATAAAGCGCCATGATCCCAGTCGAAGCGATCATCGCGAGCAGCACAATCAGAAGAATGTTGAGCTCAGAAAGACGTTGGCGGATTTTGCTCCGCCCTGCGGCTTCGATAACGATCGCGTTCATCGGGTCTCTCCCAGACGCGCCACGCGCTGCGCCCGTCCACCCGACCAGAGATCGTGGCGAATGCCGTCACCGGGATCTTTCTCAAGCACCGACCGCATGATGTCGCGTGCGCGGGGACCGGCCGCGCGCGAGCCTGATCCGCCATGCTCCACCACCACGCAGCACGCGTAGCGAGGATTGTCATACGGTGCGAAGGACACGAACAGCGCATGGTCGCGGAACTTCCAAGGCAGCTCATCATTCCGCAGGCGACGACCGGTTTCTGGATCTCGCTTCAGGCCGACAACCTGGCTTGTTCCCGTCTTACCCGCCATCATAAAGTTCGGCAGCAAAGTCGAACGCGCCGCCGTGCCCCATTCATTGACTACGGCATTCATCCCCTTACGGATGACATCCATATGCGCGTTCTCACCGCCCAGCTCGTCAAAGACAGGCTCTGTCAAGAGCTTACTGCCAATCGCGCGCACAAGCCGTGGGCGGACATTCTTATGGGTCGCAATCCGAGCGCTCATCACAGCGAGCTGCATCGGCGTCGCAGTCACAGCGCCCTGTCCAATCGCCACAGAGAGCGTTTCGCCCGGAAACCACGTCTGGTTCGGCGGATCGTTCCGATAGTAGGCCCGCTTCCAACGTCGCGAAGGAACGATTCCCTCCGCCTCCGTTCCAATACCAAGGTCAAACGTCTCACCCAGCGCAAAGCGGCGGGCGACATCAGCAATGTGGTCGATATCCACCTGGGTTGCGAGGTTCCAGAAATAGACATCGCAGGAGTGCTTGATCGCACCCTCCATATCGAGCGGTCCGTGCCCCTCTTTTTTCCAGCAGGTTGCGACGCGCCCACCAAAGGGGAAGCTGCCATTGCAGTTGAACCGCGTGGTCGGAGGGATCCCCGCCTCTTGCGCAGCGATGGCCGTCAAAAGTTTAAAGGTGGAGCCAGGTGGATAGGTGCCCGCCACCGGCTTATTCAGAAGCGGCTTCAGCGGGCTTTGATTGAGCTCGCGCCAATAGCTCGCCTCGATGCCGCGGCTGAAGACATTGGGGTCAAACGCAGGTGTCGATGCCATCACCAGGACATCGCCGGTGATCACATCAAGAACCACGGCCGATGCCGACACAGGATGCGGCTCCTGCGTTCCCTCAGGGTACTCACCATAGTCTGCTGCGAGAATTTCTAGAGCTCGTGCTTGCAGCTCTTTGTCGATCGTCAGGCCAAGCGGCTGGCCTTGCACGGGCTGAACGCTGGTTTCTGGATAGCTATCAATCACCCGGCCGTGGGCGTTCACCTGCACACGGATGGAACCGGCTTCACCCTGCAAGCTTGAGTCAAATTTCCGCTCGAGACCAGCCTTGCCGATCTTAAATCCTGGCTGGCGATAGAGAAGCTCCGTCTTCTCCGCATGTTCAGATGTCGCCGATTCCCGCTTGGCGCGCGAGATGTCTTCCGACGTGGCCGCGCCCATATAGCCCACCACAAAGGCGGCACCAGCATCAGGATCATAAGCTCGCGCCGTTCCGACTTCTGAAACGATCCCGCTCAAGTCCGTGGAATGAAAGTTGACAGCTGCGAAGGTGTCCCAATCGAGATTGTCCGCGACGACGATGGGAATGAAGCTGCGCTGCCGCCGCGCCTTATCCATAACAGACATGATCTCGCGCTCTGTGAGCGGCATAATCGTCGAGAGCGTCAGCAGCGTCTCTTTGAGATCTTTCGTCCGCTCAGGGATGACCAAGACCCGGAAGTCTTGCTCGTTGTTGGCAATCAGCGCGCCGTAGCGGTCATAGATATTACCGCGCAGAGGAACGATCAGCCGCTGGTTGAACTGGTTGTCATCGGCAAGCGCGCGAAAGTCATCATGCCTCCGGACCTGCAAGTCATAAAGCCGAAAAACCACACCGCCGAACAGCACCAACGTGCCGCCACTCATGATCGTGGCGCGGCGGGTGAAGGCCATGTGGCGGCTGGTATCAAATGGCTCGACGCGCATTATTAGACCAAACTGTTCGAGCGCGGACGGCCAGCAAACCGGCGGAACAGCGCAAGCAAAAGAGGGAAACTCAGAACCGTGACGACCCATTGCCAGAAGATTGCAACGACCGGCATCGGCCGGCTCGAAAGGATCGACATTTCAAACCAATAGAGCACCATTGCCATGATGCTCGTCGCAGCAAAGCCGGTCGTCAGCACGACAACATCGCGGCCATCGAAATAGCTACGCTGCCAAACGACCAGGGCATGCACGACGAGATACACACTCGCCCAAGGCCCAATCGCAGCACCAAAGAGAAGATCGTGCAGAAGCCCCATCACAAAGGTCAAGCTCGGCGGAAGGCTCTCAGGCCGCTCAAGCCCGTAAACGAAGATCAAGCATAGCGGCAGGATCGGCGTTGGAACTGTCCCACTGAAAAGATTGAGCGGCACCAGGAGCAAAACAATACCGAAAAGCAGCAAGAGCGCCGCAAGGCCAACTGTCCCTAGACTGGCAAAGTGACGATCATCCATCGGCCGCCACCGTTTCCGGCGCGCTCGCGACTGCATCCTCGCTCAGCCCAGCAGGAGCTGGCCGCGCCTCTTCTTCGAGGGTGGGCTCGATCGTCTTGGGGAAGACGTAATCGACGACCTGGACCATGTGCGCGCGCTGTTCACTCGAATAGAGACCAATCGTGGCCACACCATTGTTCGAAATGCGAACGACCTCTCCGACCGGCAGACCACGCGGCAGCGTGCCGCCCGTTCCCGAAGTCACCACGCGCATGCCTGGCCGGAGCTCACCCTTCGGGCGTCCAGAAAAGAGGCGGATCTCAGCCCGGCGCTCGGCCGTTCCCGAAAGAAGGCCTTCCGTATCCACCTCTTCGATGTAAACCGGGACGTGGCTGTCAGCGTCCGTCAAAAGAAGCACGCGCGAAGCCTTGCTGCCGACCGTGACCACATGACCGATAAGTCCAGCCCCGTTGATCACGGCGCTGCCCTTCCGCACGCCGTCATCTCCGCCTGCGCTCAAAACGAGTGCTCGGCTGAACGGTCCGCCGTTCTCAGCGATCACCTGCGCTGGGATGTACTCTCCTGGACGAACGACCTTGGGGTCGAGCATCTCTTCGTACTGAGCAACGCGCTGCTCAAGCGCCATGGCCTGGTGCATCCAGATCCGAAGGGCTTCGTTCTCTTCGCGGAGCTCGCGGTTCTCTTTCATCACCGCGAAGTAGTCGCTGACGTCACCCACTGTGTTCTGGGTGAAACGAACGGGTCCGGAGAAAACAGAGAAAACCGGCGCGAAGCGATCAAGAAGCGTCGCCCGCGCTTTTTCAAACACCGAGGCGTTCGCGCCGTAAAGGCTGAACACCGTCATAAAAATCGAAAAGGCCAGGAAGAAAAGAAGGCTTGTCGGTGGCCGCTGGGACCGCCTCAATCCGTCACCGTGTCCTGCCGAAAACAACGCTGTGCGCATCAGCGTGGTGCTCCTTGGCGTTTCCTACCCTCGCGGTGCAAGATAGCCATGCGAGGCATGAAGAGGCCGTTAACCAATCCATGACGATTCGCTCATTCCTACCCCGCGTTGGCGCCCAAGCGAAGCACCAGAAGGGTGAGAAATTGGCTAGACTGCGGAGCTGAGGGCCGAGCGCATCGCCCGATCGTTCTCAAGCGCTGCGCCTGTACCAAGAGCCACACATGAAAGCGGGTCCTCAGCGATCGACACCGGCAGGCCGGTTTCTTCGCGGAGGAGTTTATCGAGGTTGCGCAGGAGCGCGCCGCCACCGGTCAGCATGATGCCTGTATCAACGATATCGGCAGCCAGCTCTGGCGGGGTCGCTTCGAGGGCCACTTTCACCGCTTCGGTGATCTGGGTGACTGGCTCTTTCAACGCTTCATGGATTTGTGCCGCTGAGATTTTCACCTCTTTTGGCACGCCGTGCATCAGGTCACGGCCTTTGATGTGGATGACGGTTTTGGCCGACTCTTCGTCGATGGTGGCCGAGCCGACTTCTTTCTTGATCCGCTCAGCAGAGCTTTCACCGATCAGGAGATTAAACTCGCGGCGGATGTAGCTGACGATCGCTTCATCCATCTTGTCACCGCCGACGCGAACTGAGCGCGAATAGACGATGCCGCCAAGGCTCAGGACTGCGACCTCAGTTGTGCCGCCGCCGATATCGACAACCATCGATCCGGTTGGCTCAGCGACAGGTAGATGCGCACCGTAAGCGGCGGCCATTGGCTCTTCGATCAGGTCCACCCGGCGGGCACCGGCCGAGAGCGCGCTTTCTTGGATAGCGCGGCGCTCAACTGCCGTCGCGCCAGACGGAACGCAGATGACGATCCGTGGGCTCGCGAACGAGCGGCGGTTATGCACCTTGCGGATGAAGTGTTTGATCATCGCTTCAGCGACTTCGAAATCAGCGATCACACCGTCGCGCATCGGCCGAATGGCTTCGATGGCGCCAGGTGTTCGACCGAGCATGTCTTTGGCTTCGTTGCCAACAGCGCGGACGATTTTGCGACCTTGGCGGGTCTCAATCGCAACCACTGAAGGCTCGTTGAGCACGATCCCGCGGCCACGCACGTAAACGAGTGTGTTGGCGGTCCCAAGATCCACGGCCATGTCAGCCGAGAGCATACCAAAGAGGGCCGAGAGCATGTCCTAATTCCAATCCCTATCGAGGGGCCGCCCTCCCTCCCAGAGGCGAGCTGCCGTCAACGCGTGGCGACAATCAATCAGCGAGCCTTTGATTTAAGATTAAGAATAGGCTCACTATCCGCGCCAAGCGGTGCTTTTTCATCCGATATCTCGGTTTGCGGCGCGAGGCCAGCAAACGAAGTTGTCTTCAAGCGTTTGTAGAGCCATCGGCAAAAAATGATGAAGCCGACCCACGCCGCAGCCAACGCAACAATGGTTAATATCGAGCTCGTATCACCGCGTGTGAGGAACCGGCCGATATCGTCCAACTGCTCTGTGAAGAAGGCAATCAGGGCCAATTTCGGCAATGTGCCGAGCCCCGTTCCGACCAGAAATTTCCATAACGGCATCCCCGCTGCTCCGCAGACGGAATTCACCACGATGAAGGGGGCTGAGGGGGTCCACCGGACGACCATCGCCGCCAAAAGACCTCTGTTCTGCATGACACGGATCATCGTCTGTGCCCGGCCATCTGAAATTTTTTTAACCCACTGCGCGCCAAGCCGCCGGCCGAGGAAATAGGTGACCGTGGCGGACATTAAGGTCGCAAGCAGCGCATAAATCATCCCCAATGCTGCCCCAAAGACAGCGACGGTCCCCGCATAGAGAAGCGCCTGGGGAAAGCCGATCAAGGCGAGGGAGACGAAGACGAGAATCACCGCGAACGGCGCCCAGGGGCTCTTCGCTACGGGCTGAAAGAACATGATGATCGATTGCTGGTCGAGACCCAAAACCTCTTGGCCGAAGACAATCAGCAGCAAAAAAACGAGCACAACAGCGACGGAAAGGCCTGCGGAAATCTGTGTCCGCCGGTCCATCCCTTTGAAAAATCGCCCTAATGTCGCCACTGCAGCCACGGCCGCGTCCCCTCAACTGTGATCGAGTCTCTGCTTCATGGCTGAGCCTAACGGCGCAGTCCATGGCTTCAATTGTTGAGACTATCCTCCAGGGTGTCCGCTTCGGCAGCCTCGTTTTCCTCTTCCGCCGCAACAATGGCCGCGTCGAGGAGGTCGCGCGTCTCGGTGGAGCGGAATGCCAAGGGCTCAAACATACGCCGCAAAATTCCGGGCGTCAGGGCGGAAAGACCGTTCACCAGCACCGTCGGTTGATCGATAGGTCCCACAATCTGATACGAGAAAGCGACGATCCCCTCGCCATCGCGGCTGACGAAAAGCTGCCCAATGCCTGGGAGCGTGCCCAAGATCGAATTGACCGAATAGGCCGGGGCGATAGCGCCGCGCACATCAATCTGTCCGTTGACCAGATCCACGGTGCCAGAAGCCGAGATGCCCAAAGAGGACCCCACCATCTTGGCATCGCTGAGCCCGACTTGGCCGTCATGGATCCACACATCGCCATCAAGCTCAGTGAACCGGATCCCCTCGCCTGCGAGCAGGTCACCCAATCCATCAAGCGAGCCCACCGCCAAAAGCCGCGCCATGATCGGCGCGTCTTTGACAATAAATTCTCCGACCTCGAGGCGGCCTCGGAAGCCGCCTGCCTCAATCGTCGTTCCACGGACGGTCCCCTCGCCGCCGCTGACCGAGCTGACACCAAAGATGCCGTTCATCACTTGCCCGAAGTCCGAAACATCGACATTCACATCGCCCAGCGGCTCACCGGGGGCCCGGCCGATGATCGCCGTCAAAGGACCGCCGCCGTCCAGTGTGCTGGACAATGACAGGGCCTCAATGCTTTTGCCGTCATGGAGGGCCGTGGCGATAAAATTGTTCAGTGTGACCCCATTCCTCAAGAACATTTGGTCGACATCCACAGCTAGCGATGACGCGCCAGGCAGCCCGCCTTCGCCCTGCCCGCCGCTGCCACCAGACGTCAGCAGCGCCTCGAGAAAGCCAGACGCATCGGCCTTCTTGCCCGCGAGCTCGATCTTCAAGCGTTCTCCTTCGGAATCGATCCGTACCGACATATCCGACTGCTGATTGATTGAGTAAAGCGGAAGATCAAGGCGGATAAGGCCGCCTTCTTCGGTAAAGAGACCGCTTCCTTCAATATCAATATTGGGTGTTCTGACGATGATATCGCTCAGCTGGATCCGGTCATCGC
>CAWUIJ010000020.1:0-30786 GCA_963922235.1 uncultured Parvularcula sp.
TGAAGCGGATCACCTGGTGGCCGCAATTGTGGCTCGGTCTCACCTTCAATTGGGGGGTCCTGGTTGGCGCAGCTGCGGTGAGCGGAACGCTGCCGATACCAGCCCTGCTGCTTTACGCAGCGGGCGTCTTTTGGACCCTCGGCTATGACACGATCTACGCGCTTCAAGATATCGAGGATGACGCCCTTGCTGGCATCAAATCGAGCGCTCGTCGCCTCGGAGGTCAGGTGACGCAAGGTGTGGCGATCTTCTATGGCCTCACCATTGCGCTCTGTGCGGCAGCGATGATTGTAGGCGGCGCTACGACCTGGATCTTTCTTCTCCTCGCGCCGCTGGGCCATTTCGTTTGGCAGGTGCTGTCGCTCGATCACGAGAACCCCGAACGTAACCTTCTCGTCTTCAAGTCGAATGTTTGGCCTGGAGGCATGATCGCTCTTGCGATGTTGCCCCTCTAGTGGACCGTGACGGGAGATGACCCACATGACGCGTATGACCGCAAAAGGATTGTTGACCCGGCGAGCCGCCTTGGCTGGTGTCAGTGCCGCACTGGTGTTGCCCTCCGTCGCAGGCGCACGCCGCGGCCCGATTGAGGAGAAAGATGGCATGACCGTTCGACCCGTACCGCTTGGCGAAAGTGATGTGGATTGGGATGCGATCACTGAAGATGAGTGGCGTGAGCGTCTCTCTGAGCCCGCGTTTCGCGTCCTCCGCCGTGAGGGCACAGAGCGTTCAGGCACCTCGCCATTGAACGATGAAAAGCGCGCAGGCGTCTTTATTTGTGCTGGCTGCTCTTTGCCGCTCTTCCGTTCCGAGACGAAGTACAACAGCGGCACGGGCTGGCCGTCCTTCTTTGACTACATCGAAGGCTCGCTTGGCTTTAAGACGGACTATAAGCTGATTTATCCGCGCAAAGAGTACCATTGCGTACGATGCGGAGGCCACCAGGGCCACGTCTTCCGCGATGGGCCAGATCCCACGGGGCTGCGCTATTGCAACAACGGTGTCGCGCTGAATTTCGTTCCGGACGAAGCCTAGATCAAGGAGTGTTCGGGAAGCTGACAGCGCCCGTTTGACGATCAATGACGATGGCGTCGCGGAAGGTGCCGCCATCGTCTGCCACCTTGATGGTGAAGTCGTCTGAACCCGTCAGGCCGAACTCTGCCTTTCCTGAAAACGCCGATTGAAAGACCAAGGATGCCGTCTTATCGCCGGCGCTCTTGTTGAGCACGAGGCGCGTGTCGCCATTGCCAGGCGTCACATCATCATGGCTGATCAGGACTGCGTCTGATTTGACGGCCAAACGGTTGGTGCTATCGGGCGACGCGTTCACGCCAAGGGATGTTCGCTCACGGAGCAATGCCCACATGGCGCCCGTGAAGACCCGTAAATCCTCTTCATCAGCAACATAGGCCACCATGCCGATGATCGGAGCCAGGAAGACCCAGGCGCCATCTTGCCAGACGGCCACGGTGTCCTGCGCTTGGCTGGCCCATGCCGAACCGCTGGCGCCTGCGGGGAGGATGAAGCCTTCGCCCTCTGCAGGTGTTGCAGGCTCTTCAGTGGTCGTTGCGCTGACCACGGAGAGGTGCACCAGGGCGTCGAGCCGGCGAAGACCCTCATTCACGGTGACGTGCTTCTGCGACTGAGCCTCCGCGAGGTAGGGAAGGGACAGACGGGTGCTTTGGTCGCTCATCGGGGACTCCTCCGGCTCAGGAGCATCATGCCTGATCCAGGGGCGCCGGGGATAAGTTCTTACGGCTCAGTTGGCGACGTGCTCACGGGGCTATAGCCAAGCCCATCGGATCCGGCGGCCGCAGGCAATGTGCGGATGATCTCGAACGTGCTCGTATCAATCTCAGCCACCGAGGCAGAGCCTGTCGCCGCCGCCCAAACAACGCCGCCATCCGGCGAGAAGAGCAGCGTCACGGGAAAGGCGAGTTTCTCTTCGATCAGGTTAATCTCCGCCACGCGTTCTCGCGTCTCGCGATCGTAGAAAGCAAGGCGGCTGCGAAAGGGGTGGCTGACGGCGACCAAACGCCCATCGGGGCTGACCTCTACACGAATGGGTGCGCCGTCTGTGTCGATCGTTTCCAGGAGCTCGAGGCTATCGGTGTCAAAGATCATGATTGACTGAGAGCGATTGTTTCCGACCCAGATCTCCTTGCCATCAGGCGTGACAGAAATCGCCTCGGTGCCTTCGCCGGCCTTCACGTCTTGTACTTTTGAGGTCTCTTCAAGGTCGATCACTGTGAAGGTGCCTGACCCAATGCTTGCGGCGTAGGCGAAGGTTTCATCAGGAGACAGAGCAACCATGTGCGTGCCTTCCTGTCCCGTTTCGATGGCCGCGACCACAGCTCTCTCTGCTATGTCGACAATCACGACATCCTTTGTGATCTCTGTCGTGGCGATCACCTGCGATGTGCCCGGTATCCATTTGAGACCGTGCGGGCCACGATGGTCACCGAGGGAGATCTCGCCCAGTGGCTCGGCGGTCTCGACATCGAAGAGGTGAAGGGTGTTCCCCTCATAACCCCGTTCGCGATAGCTCACGACGACAGCCGTTTTTCCGTCTGGTGACAGAGCGATCTCGTGCGGCGCCCGTCCTGTTTCTCGCCGCGCCACTTCCTCTCCGGTAGAGAGAGCGATGAAGCTTATCGTGTGATCGGCTTTGTTGCCGACGACCAAAGTCTGAGCGTGAGCCGCGGAAAGGCTGGCGAGAAGGGCGGTTGTGAGGGCGAGGCGCATAGCGATGTCCTTGTTGCGCCGCCGTTTTTTCTTGCTGGCTGAGGGGTGTCAAGCACGCCGCGTTGAGCCTTGCAGCGCGCGGGTTATATCGGAAGCGTGAAGCCATCCGATCTCCTCCGCCCCACGCCGAAGGGTCTTTACTGTCCGCCGGGTGATTTTTTCATCGACCCAACGGCAGCGGTGGACCGTGCCGTTATCACCCATGGGCATGCGGATCATGCGCGCGCGGGCCATGGCGCTGTGATGGCGACCCCTGAAACGATCGCTATCATGGCCGTGCGGTACGGGGAGAATTTCACTGACCAGCGAGAACCGCTCGCCCTCGGTCAGGTGGCTAACATCGGCGGTGTGACGGTGTGGCTCGCGCCAGCGGGACATATCCTGGGGTCAGCGCAGGCCGTCATCGAATATGGCGGTCTACGGATGGTCGTCACTGGCGACTTCAAGCGCCGGCGGGATCCGACGTGTGAGCCATTCGAGCCTGTCTCTTGCGATGTCCTCATTTCCGAAGCGACCTTTGCCTTGCCGGTTTTCAAGCATCCTGACACTGCAGGAGAAGCCCGGAAGCTCATCAAGTCCACGGAGCAGTTTCCCGAGCGCGCGCATCTCGTGGGAGCCTACGCGCTCGGCAAAGCCCAACGGCTGATCTGTCATTTACGCGAAGAGGGGTACGGCGCGCCGATCTTTATCCATGGGGCGATGCAAAAGCTCTGTGATCTTTATGAAGAGCATGGTGTCGCTCTTGGGCCCCTTGAAGCTGCAACCATTGAGAAGGGTAAGGACAGCAAGGACCGCTTTGCTGGTCAGATTGTGATCTGCCCGCCTTCTGCAATTGGCGCGACATGGGCACGGCGTTTTCCGGATCCATTGCCTGTCTTTGCCAGCGGCTGGATGCGCGTCCGCCAGCGCGCCAAGCAGCGCGGGGTCGAGCTTCCACTGATTATCTCTGACCATGCGGACTGGGACGAGTTGACTGATACCGTTCGCGAGGTTGATCCTGCTGAGCTCTGGGTCACCCATGGACGCGACGATGCTTTTGTGCGGTGGGCGGAGCTTGAAGGGCGAAAGGCCAAGCCGCTCCATCTTGTGGGGTATGAGGAAGAGGCAGAAGCATGAACCGCTTTGCTGAACTCCTCACTCGTTTGATCTGTACACCGTCGCGGAATGGTAAGATCCGTCTTCTGGTCGATTATTTTCAAGACGTCCCTGATCCTGAAAGGGGTTGGGCCGTGGCTGCCATTACACGTGATCTTGAGATCAAGTCGATCAAGAACGCAGCCATTCGTGCCCTTGTTGTGTCCCGGGTTGATGAGGTGCTCTTTGATTTGAGCCGGGATTATGTGGGCGACACGGCTGAGGCTGTCTCCCTCATCTGGCCAGAGAAGCGCGGCGCCAATCATACGCCGACCCTTTCTGAAGTGGTCACGGAACTTAATGCTGTCTCGCGCACTGAAGCGCCCGCACTGGTGGAGCGTTGGTTTGATGCGCTCGACGCGGACGGACGCTGGGCGCTGATCAAATTGATCACCGGCGGCTTGCGGATCGGTGTCGCCGCAAGGCTCGTGAAGCTGGCGCTGGCAGAGTTCGGCGACAAGGAACCGCAGGAGATCGAAGAGCTTTGGCACGGCCTCGCGCCGCCTTATGAGGACATGTTCGCTTGGCTTGAGGGGCAGGCGGACAAACCTATCAATGCAATGAAGGCTCCCTTTCGGCCTGTGATGCTCAGCCACCCGGTGGAGGAGGCCGATCAGGCCCGCATCGATCTTTCGGCCATGACAGCTGAGTGGAAGTGGGACGGCATCCGTATTCAGATTGTTCGCGATGGTGATGAGGCGCGGCTTTATACGCGGACGGGAGACGATATCTCCGCGGCATTCCCTGATGTGATCGAGGGTTATCCAATCGATGCTGCTATCGACGGAGAACTCCTGGTCTTTGACCCGGCGATTCTTGACCGGTTTGAGGTGCGCCCCTTCAACGACCTCCAACAGCGGCTCAACCGAAAAACGGTGACCGCCAAGATGCTGAAAGAGTCACCAGCTTTCGTCCGTGCCTATGACGTTCTTTGGGCGGAGGGAGAGGACCTGCGCACACTTTCGCTCCAAGAACGTCGGCGGCGGCTTGAAGGTTTGGTCGGTAACGGTCTTCCGCGCGTGGATATCAGTGAGCAGATCGATCCCTCTGATTGGGACATGCTCGACAGCCTTCGCTCGTCACCGCCCATCGAGGCGATCGAAGGGGTGATGCTGAAAGCCAGGGACAGCGCTTACGTTCCCGGGCGGCCTAAGGGCCCGTGGTGGAAGTGGAAAAGGGATCCGCGGCTGGTCGATGCGGTCTTGATGTACGCCCAGCGCGGGCGGGGTAAGAGAGCCGGTTTCTACTCTGACTACACCTTTGGGTGCTGGCGCGAGGGCGAGCTTGTGCCTGTCGGAAAAGCCTATCACGGCTTCACAGATCAGGAGCTCAAGACAATTGATAAGTTCGTCCGTGATCACACGGTGGATCGCTACGGGCCTGTACGCGCGGTGAGGGCCGAGCCGGACTTTGGTCTTGTGTTCGAGGTGGCCTTCGAAGGGCTGCAGCGATCACCCCGGCATAAATCCGGGGTGGCGATGCGCTTTCCCCGGATCAATCGCCTTCGCTGGGACAAGCCGGCCAGCGAGGCTGACCAGCTGTCTGTGCTTGAAGCGATGCTTCCGGATTAGGAAGCAGAGAGATAGCCGTTGCGATCGAGATACTCGACGATCTCTTCCGCTGCTTTCTCGGCCGCGATTTGCGAAGTGTCGAGATCGATCTCAGCCTTCTCAGGTGCCTCATAGGCACTGTCGATACCCGTGAAGTTCTTGATCTCACCGCGGCGTGCCTTGGCGTAGAGGCCTTTCACATCGCGCTGTTCGCAAACTTCGAGCGGGGTTGAGATGAAGATCTCGATGAACTCGTTATCTTCCATCCGTTCACGCACAGACTGACGTTCTGAACGGAAGGGCGAGATGAAGGAGACCAGCGTGATCAGACCCGCATCAACCATCAGCTTGGCTGCTTCACCCACGCGGCGAATGTTCTCCACCCGGTCAGCATCGGTAAAGCCGAGATCGCGGTTGAGGCCATGCCGGACATTGTCCCCGTCAAGGACATAGGTCATGCGGCCAAGATCATGGAGGCGCTTCTCAACCAGGTTGGCCACCGTCGATTTGCCGGAGCCAGAAAGGCCGGTGAACCAAAGAACGCAAGGCTTCTGACCAGCGAGGTTCGCACGGGATGATTTGTCGACCTCAAGAGCCTGCCAATGGACGTTCTTCGAACGACGGAGGGCGAAGTCGATCATGCCGACACCGACCGTATGATTGGTAAGCCGATCGATCAGGATGAAACTGCCCATCGACCGGTTGTCCGCATAAGCATCAAAGACCAAGCGCTGAGTCAGCGAGAGGTTGCAGACGCCGATTTCGTTCAGCTTCAGCGTTTTGCCTGAGAGATGCTCGAGCGTGTTGACGTCGATCCGGTTCTTCAGTTCCGTGACCTGGGCCGGGATCATCCGGTTGTTGGATTTGAGGATATATTGCCGACCGGGCAGCATCTCGTCCTCATCCATCCAGAGGATCTTCGCCTGAAGCTGGCTTTCTTGCTCCGCAGGCTGTTGAGCCGCAGCGATCACGTCGCCGCGGCTGGCATCGACTTCATCCGCCAGCGTCAGCGTCACGGCGCGGTTTTTGTCAGCAATGTCGAGGTCACCATCACGGGTGACGATGCGCTCAACCTTCGTGCGCTTGCCTGACGGCAGGATCACGACCTCGTCGCCTGGTTTGATGCTGCCCGAAACGACGGTGCCTGCAAATCCGCGGAAGTCGAGGTTCGGACGGTTCACCCATTGCACGGGCATGCGGAAGGGTTGCTCATCCTTGCGAGAGACATCGATGGTCTCAAGGTAGGGCAACAGCGCAGAGCCATCATACCACGGAGTGTTTTCGCTTTGCGTCAGCATATTGTCGCCTTTGAGGGCTGACAAAGGCATGCAGGTGATCGTTTCAAAGCCAAGCGGTTTCGCGAACTCTCGATAGTCCTCCTCGATCCCGCGGAAGATGTCTTCGCGGTAGTCCTTGAGGTCCATTTTGTTGATCGCAACCACGACGTGGCGGATGCCAAGGAGCGAGCAGATAAAGCTGTGACGGCGGGTCTGCGGAAGAACGCCCTGACGCGCGTCAATCAGGATGATGGCGACATCAGCGGTCGAGGCGCCCGTCGCCATATTGCGCGTGTACTGCTCGTGTCCCGGCGTGTCCGCGACGATGAACTTACGCTTGTCTGTCGAGAAAAAGCGGTAGGCGACATCGATTGTGATGCCTTGCTCACGCTCCGCTGCGAGGCCGTCAACGAGAAGGGCGAAGTCAATCTCTCCGCCTTGGGTCCCGAACTTTTTACTGTCCGAGCCAAGAGCATCGAGCTGGTCATCGGCGATGGTTTTCGCGTCATAGAGCAGACGCCCGATGAGCGTCGACTTGCCGTCATCCACGGACCCGCAGGTCAGGAAACGCAGCATGTCTTTCTTTTCGTGTGTGGCGAGATACTCGTGGATATCATCGCCGTCTTTGAAGACCGATCCGTCCATTAGAAGTATCCCTCTTGTTTCTTCTTCTCCATCGACGCGGATTGGTCGTGGTCGATCACGCGGCCTTGGCGCTCAGAGCTCCGGGAGAGGAGCATCTCTTCGATGATCTTTGGAAGGGTTGTTGCGTTGGATTCCACAGCACCCGTGAGCGGGTAGCAGCCGAGGGTCCGGAAGCGGACCATCTTCATTTCAGGGGTCTCGCCATCGCGGAGCGGCATGCGGTCATCATCGACCATGATCAGTGTGCCGTCGCGTTCCACAACAGGTCGTTCTGCTGCGAGGTAGAGCGGCACCATGTCGATGTTTTCACGAGCGATATATTGCCAGACGTCAAGCTCGGTCCAGTTCGAGATCGGGAAGACACGTGTCGATTCACCTGGCGCTGTGCGGGTGTTGTAGATGTTCCAAAGCTCAGGGCGCTGGCTTTTAGGGTCCCAACGGTGATCAGCTGTCCGGAAGCTGAAGATCCGCTCTTTCGCGCGAGACTTTTCTTCGTCACGGCGCGCACCGCCAAAGGCTGCGTCGAACTTATAGTGGTTGAGCGCCTGCTTCAGCGCCTGGGTCTTCATAATGTCCGTGTGGACTGCCGAGCCGTGGCTGAAGGGGTTCACGCCCTGGCGCACGCCGTCTTCGTTCGTCCAGACACGGAGGTCCACGCCGAGCTTATCAGGAAGCGCATCGCGGAATTCGATCATCTGACGGAACTTCCACGTCGTATCGACATGGAGGAGCGGGAAGGGCGGTTTGGCTGGGTAGAACGCTTTGAGCGCCAGATGCAGCATCACGGCTGAGTCTTTGCCGATCGAGTAGAGCATGACCGGGTTTTCGACCTCGGCGACCACTTCACGCATGATGTGGATCGACTCCGCTTCGAGGCGGTCGAGGTGGGTCATGGTCTCTGGCGAGATCAGGCCCTCGGCGCGCGGGGTCTCGGCGACCTCAAGTGCGTCCAGGCGCTGGCCAGCTTGTTCTAGGGTTTTGTCGGTCATACCGCCCCCGTTTTTGATGCGCTCAAGCCCCTTCCCATCATTGAGGAGCTTGCGAGAAATGGTGGTGAGGGAGAGCCCGGTGCTCTCGCTGAGCCGTTCGGCACGGCGGATAAGGTCGTCTGACGTAAGCATGTGGGTCTCCGGTGGGAGAGATTGCATTCGATCGTGGGAAAATCAAGGCAATTCCCAGGCCAATCGTGGGACGATGGGGTTTAAAAACCGACAAAGTGTGGGAAGTGATGGTAAGACTCTGAAAACAAGCCATCCCCTGGGCCAGGTCCCAGGAGATGTGAGTGCTTGGAGGTCCTAGCGGATCCCTCGTTTATGAAGGAACAACGTGATTTTCTCAGCGATCACGATGCCGTCCTCTTCGAGGGCGAAGTGTCCCGTTTCGAGAATGTTGTCATCGACGTCCTGGGCGTCCCGAAGGTCACCCTCCGCACCCGGCACCGGGAAGAACGCGTCGTTGCGGGCCCAAACGATCAGCACCGGCGGCTGATGGTCTCTGAGATAGGCCTGCCACTCCGGGTAAAGAGCGACGTTGTTCCGGTAGTCATAGAAGAGGCCGAGCTGCACCTCATGTTGGCCCGGGCGGGACAGCGCCTGGTGATCGAGAAGCCAGTTGTCAGGCAAAATTCCTTCTGGGTTTCTCGTGCCGTGCGTGTACTGCCATTTGAGGCCTTCGACCGAGAAGATCTGACCAGCGATGGCGCTTTCTAGCTCTTCATTGCCTCTGCCTTGTTCCCAAAGCTGCATGATCGGTGCCCAGGTGCCCTCGTTGATACCTTCCTCGTAGATATTGCCGTTTTGAACGAGCAGGGCCTCGATGCGTTCTGGGTGCTCGGTCGCAATCCGCATACCGATCGGCGCGCCGTAGTCTTGGATGAACAGCGAGTAGCGCGTGATCTCGCGCTGTTCGAGGAACAGATCGATCGTCTCTGCGATGTTGTCGAAAGTGTACTCATACTCGTCCGCAGAAGGATACGCGCTGGCACCAAACCCGGGATAGTCCATCGCAATGACGTAGAAATCATCGCTCCGATCATCGATGAGGTTTCTGTACTGATGGGATGAGCTTGGAAAGCCGTGCAGCAGCACGATGGCCGGTTTCGATCGGTCGCCAGCTTCCCGGAAGAAGATCTCAAGGCCTTCCACCGTTTCATAGCCATAGCTCTGTTGGGGCAGGGGGGCTTCAGCGTAAGCGCTGAAACCCGCCGTGCTCACGGCGATCCCCAGATTGAGGGTCGCCGCGGCCACTGCCGAAAGGGTACGTTTGAACATGTCGTGAGCTCCCTTTCGGTTCACTGCTACTGACGACCGGCGGTGACACCGCCATCGACAGAAAGAATGGATCCTGTGATCCAGGATGCCTGATCAGACGCGAGGTAGAGGAGGGCTTCGGCAACATCCGCTGGCTGACCATTCCGGCCAATCGGGTGGAAGACATTGAAGGTGGGAAGTGTCTCGGCCACCTGTTCTTCACTCATGAATGTTCCGTAGACAGGTGTTTCCACAACGGCTGGTGCCACGGCGTTGACGCGGATGTTGTCGCCAGCAAGCTCAATCGCGAGGTTCTTGACCAGCTGGTGCACGCCGGCATTGGCTGCCGAGTAAGCTGATGATGGTGTCGCGCCGATCGCTTGGATCGCCCACATGGAGCCGGTCTGCACAATCGCACCGCCGCCGCGCTTTTTGATCGCTTTGGCTGCGGCCTGGGCGACGAAGAACTTGCCCTTCAGGATGAAGTCGAGGAACCGGTCGTAGTCGCCTTCGGTCAGCTCAAGGAATGGTTTGGGCTCAAAGACGCCTGCATTGTTGAAGAGGATATCCACGCCGCCGAACCGCTCCGTGGCGAGAGCAACAAGGCGATCGCCGGTGCTGATGTCAGAGACATCAGAGGCGAGGGCTGCCACTTGATCATTGTTGCCGATCTGTTGGGCGGCTTCTTGAAGCTTGGCTTCGTCGCGGCCGTTGATCACCACGCGTCCGCCTTCTTGAACGAAACGCTTGGCGACTTCTTTACCAATGCCCGAACCACCGCCGGTGACAAGAGCAACTTGACCTGTGAAACGCTGTGACATGGTCTTATTTCTTCCTACTAGACGGTAGTTTTGCTGGGTAAAATGAAAGCCGGTCATGTCAGCCGGCTTTCGAGGGAAAGGGTGGCTTGGTCGAAGTGGCTTGCGTCCTGCGCTGCGCGCGCAATCAGCTGGGCGCCTTCGACCAGAGCGATGGTGGCGGCGGCCTCTGCCGAGGGGTCCACAACGCCTTTGATGGAGCCATCGGTCATGGCGTCTTCGTAGGTTTGAAGAAGCCAAGACGTGTTGTCTTTGTGGAACTGGTTCATCGACTCCAGCACCTGCTCGCTCAGGCTCTCTGGCCCAGCCGCGAAGGCGACACAGAGGCAAAGTGAGTGCCCGCCCTGAAGAGCCTCGCGATATGCGCCGACGAACTCTCGGATACGCTCAGCTGCGGTTGTCGTTTTGCGGGCGACCCCTGCAAGCTTGACCACATGGGTCTCACGGTACCGCTCGATCAGCGCCAGGGCGAGGTCCGCCTTGGTGGGGAAGTGGTGGTGGATGCTCGCTTTGCGAATGCCCACCTCTGCGGAGAGGTCGGCATAGCTAAAGGCATCATAGCCGCGGCTACGGGCCAGGCGCTCTGCGCTATCCAGTATGCTATCTCGTCGTTCCATGACAGACCAACTGGTAGGTTGGCGAGAGCCTTTCAAGGGCTGGCGGCGAAAAAAGTTGCAAACCGGCTCAGCCGCTCATTCGAAGGACTTTCGAACGGTAAAAACAGGCTAGCATACCGGAAAAGGAGACTGAGCGTTGGTTGAGGCTGAATGCTCGTGCGGTGCCGTGACTGTGGGGATTGAGGCGCTGCCGGCGTTCATCAATGACTGCAATTGCTCGCTTTGCCGGAAGAGTGGTGGGGCGTGGGGCTATTTCACGGCCAGTCAGGTGCGGGTGGACGGGGAGACGTCTATCTTTATGCGGTCCGATAAGGATCAGCCTGCGGTCCAAATCCATGTCTGCCCGCACTGCCATACGACAACGCATTGGACGTTGACGGAGGACTTTCAGGCTAAGGCCCCGGATCCTGGTGCCACGGGGGTCAACATGCGCCTCTTTGCGAGCGATGCCCTGATCGGTGTGGAGATCCGCTTCCCCGATGGCGCGGCGTGGAGCGGGGAGGGTGATTATGGGTACCGTCGGCCGCCCTTTGTCGTGACGACCGACGTCCAGCTCTGAACTAGCCGCGCGGCGGCAGCGTTTTCACCATGGTGAGGAACCGAAGCTCGGTCGCGCCGCGACGATGCTCCGACAGCGTCTGATAATCGGGATCATTGTACCAAGCCTTCGCCGCTTCAGCGCTTGGGAACTTGAAGATGATCGCCCGGCCCGTGAGTGTCTCGGTCCCTTCGAACGTGTCAGGACTATCGTCATAGGTGATGAACTCACCGCCATGCTTTTTCAGGATCGGGAAAAAGCCCTTTTCATAGGTCCGGTAGCTGTCGGGGTCGCTGATCGAGGCGACATTGACGATCATATAAACGGGGGTGTCGGCCATGGGGTCTCCCTTGCATTTTCTGTTTTGTTCAGTCTGTCGCAAGGGCGTGCTGGCTGTCACGTCTTGGTTGGCGTTGGGCCTGCCAAGCGTGCGTTGGGCGTCTTAATTCTTGCATTTGCTCGCACTCTGCTCTTCTCCATGGGGATGACTGCGCCCTCGTATCGTTTTTCCGTCGCGCCAATGATCGACTGGACGGACCGCTATTGCCGGTATTTCCACCGGCAGCTGACGAGGCATGCGCTTCTCTACACGGAGATGGTGACCGCTGAGGCGATCCTGAACGGCGATCAGGAGCACCTTTTGGGCTTTGATCACGAGGGACCCGTGGCGCTGCAGCTGGGCGGATCGGACCCTGCTAAATTGGCTAAGGCCGCGGCGATAGGCGCTGCTTACGGCTATGATGAGATCAACTTGAACGTGGGTTGCCCATCGGACCGGGTCCAGTCGGGCCGATTTGGTGCGTGCCTGATGCAAGAGCCCGAGCTGGTGCGTGACGGCTTGATTGCGATGCGCGAGGCGGTGGATCTGCCCGTGACGGCCAAGTGCCGGATCGGGGTGGACGATCAGGACCCAGAAGAGGCGCTTCCAACCTTTCTCCGCAATGTTGAGGACGCCGGCGTGAAGGCCGTGACGATCCATGCGAGAAAGGCTTGGCTGCAAGGCCTCTCTCCCAAAGAGAACCGAACAATCCCGCCGCTTGACTATGATCTTGTCTTTCGGATGAAGAAGGCCTTCCCGGGGCTGACGATATCCTTGAACGGGGGCCTTCCGTCAGCGGAGGAGGCGCTTCAATATCTGGATCGCGTCGATGGCGTGATGCTCGGACGAGCCTCTTACGAAAAGCCTGCGATCCTTGGCTCGGTTGACCGGCTTTATTACGGCGACACGCGGCCCGCTGTCACGCCGGCTGAGGCCGTCTACGCTGTGGTCGAAAAGGCGGAGAAGGACCCAGCGCCCATCTGGCGCTATGCGCGGCACATGCTGGGGCTTTTTGCTGGCCAAAAGGGCGCGCGGGCCTGGCGGCGGCGCATCAGCGAAGAGGCGCGGCTTGAGGGTGCAAGGCCTGATCTTATCCTCCGTATCATGACGGAAGAGGGGCTCGATACGCACGGCCCCGAGGCGCAGGCGGCGGAATGACCTATTTTTTGCTGGCTTTGACGGGCGCTTTCGCGGGCACCATGGGTGGTCTTTTCGGCATCGGCGGCGGGATCATCATCGTCCCTGTGCTGTTTGCCATTTTCACCGGCGCCGGTGGAGATCCAGAGGTCGCTGCTAAGACGGCTGTCGCCACATCCCTCGCCACGATCATTGTCACCTCGCTTCGAGCCTTGCGGGCCCACCACAAAAAGGGCGCAGTCGATTTTGAAGTCTTGAGGATCTGGGCGCCCTTCATCGCCCTGGGGGCCATTGCAGGGGCGGGGCTCGCGCGGGTGATCGATGGTCAGGTGCTTGTCCTCTTTTTTGGTCTGGCGGCCTTGGGGATGGGGCTTCAGCGGCTCCTCAAAAGGGAAAAGATCGAGAGCCCGAATAAGACCTTCGATTTTTCGCTGCCGGTCCAGCGCGGGCTTGCGACGATCACCGGCGTGATCTCCAGTCTCCTCGGGATCGGCGGTGGGGTGATGGGCGTGATGCTGATGACGCTCTCGGGGCGACCCATCCACCAGGCCGTGGGGACAGCCTCGGGCTTTGGTATGGCGATCGCAATTCCGGGTGCGATCACCCTCTTTTTCTTGGGATTGTCAGACCAATCGCTTCCTGGCGCGGTGAGTTATCTGCACGTGCCTGGCTTTATCGCTGTGGCTCTCGGCACACTGATTTTTGTACCCTTAGGGGCGCACCTCGCGCATTCTGCGTCGCAGAAGGTTCTTTCGCGCGGTTTTGGCCTTTTCCTTCTCCTCATGAGCGCCAATCTCTTGAGAGAAGCCGTCGTGTCCTTCTAAGGCCACGACCGGTTGACCCCCTTTAAGGCGAAGCATACCAACCGCGCGCTAGAAGACCCCAGATAAGATCAGCAGAAGGCGATCAGGCATGAGCAAAGAGTACGACGTCGTTGTCATTGGTGGAGGTCCGGGCGGCTACAACGCAGCCATCCGCGCGGCCCAGCTTGGTCTGAAGACCGCTTGTATTGATAAGCGCGAGACCAAAAAGTTCGGTGGCACCTGCCTCAATGTGGGCTGCATCCCGTCAAAAGCCATGCTGCACGCCTCCGAAGCCTATGAAGGCGCGGGCAAGCATTTCGCCGATCTCGGCGTGAAGATCTCGGGCCTGGAGCTCGATCTGGAGCGCATGCTCGGCCAGAAAGACGATGCCGTGAACGGCCTGACCGCTGGCATCGAGTATCTCTTCAAGAAGAACAACATCGACGGCTATTTGGGCTGGGGCCGGATCGATGGCCCCGGCAAGGTCGTTGTTGATACCGATAGCGGCTCTGAAACCCTCAGTGCTAAGAACATCATCATCGCAACCGGCTCAGATATCTTGAGCCTGCCCGGCGTTGAGATCGATGAAGAGGTGATCGTCTCATCCACCGGTGCGCTCGGCCTTTCGAAAGTGCCTGAGCATATGGTCGTCGTCGGCGGCGGCTATATCGGCCTGGAAATGGGTTCCGTCTGGCGTCGCCTTGGTGCGAAAGTGACGGTGGTGGAATTCCTCGATCGCATCACACCAGGCATGGACAGCGAGATCTCCAAGCAGTTCCAGCGCATCCTGAAAAAGCAGGGTATGGAGTTCAAACTCGGTACCAAAGTCATGGGTATCGAGAAGACCGGCAAAGGCGCCAAGATCACGGTCGAGCCTGCCAAGGGCGGTGATCAGGAAACGATCGATGCCGATGTGGTGCTGATCTCGATTGGCCGGAAGCCGTTCACGGACAAACTGGGCCTCGACACCGTCGGTATCACACCGAACCAGCGCGGCTTTATCGAAGTTGATGCCCATTGGGGCACAGGCGTCCCGGGCGTCTATGCCATCGGTGACTGCACGCCTGGCCCGATGCTCGCTCACAAAGCGGAAGAAGAGGCCGTCGCAGTGGCTGAAGTCATCGCCAACGGTCATGGCCATGTCGACTATGACATCATTCCGGGTGTGGTGTACACGGATCCAGAGGTCGCGTCTGTCGGTAAGACGGAAGACCAGCTGAAAGAAGCGGGCGTTGAGTACAATGTCGGCAAGTTCCCGTTCACAGCCAACAGCCGGGCGAAAACCAATCATGAGACAGACGGTTTTGTCAAAGTCTTGGCTGATAAGAAGACCGACAAGGTCCTCGGTGTGCACATGATCGGCACCGGCGTAGGTGAGATGATCGCAGAAGCCTGCATCATCATGAGCTTCGGCGGCAGTTCCGAAGACATCGCGCGCACCTGCCATCCGCATCCCACGCGCACCGAGGCCTTCCGCCAGGCAGCGATGGGTGTCGAAGGTTGGACGATGCAGGCTTAGGCCTTCCTTGCCAAAAGGACGTTCCGTCCGCCCACTGTTTCGTCATGGAGTGTGAGCTCCATGACAAAGCCTTTGGCCTTAAGGATCGACCGATATTCCTCGGGCGACAGGCTGCCATGGGGCACAACATCACCGAAAACCTGGCCATCCACGGCGCCTTCGCCGTGTCCCACGGTGAAGAGCATCGCCCCTTGGTCTGAAACCAGGCTTGCCAGTTTCGGCAGGAGACTGCGCTGATCTTCCGCAGAGAGATGAAAGAAGCTGTCCCAGCCGATCACTGCATCGAATGGGCCTTGAAGCTCCAAACGCCGCATGTCCCCAACGTGCCAGTTGCCTGTAGGATAGCTCACCTGGGCCAGCGCGATCATCGCGGGTGACTGGTCGTATCCTGTCACGTGATCACCGCGGGTCAGAAAGAACCGCCCGGCAGGCTCGCCGCTCCCGCATCCTAGGTCCAAGACTCGCGCGTTCTGGGCGATACGGCTCGCAACACGCTTCAACCAAGCCGTCTCGCCAGGCACCTCGCGTTGGCGTTTGGTCTGCCACGCCGCCGCATGGCGATCGTAGGTCTCAGCCAAGTTGGCCGCAGCTTTCTCGTTGAAGGGCTGGTTCATGAGACCATGAGGACGCCAACTGCTCGCAGCACGCAATGCCAAACGATTGCATCCCCGCTGCTTTCTCGCGCTGCGCGGCAGCGATGTGGTCTTTTCATGACACTTGCTGGTCGTTAGGGTCGGCGTTCGGCGCAGCTCCTTTGCGTCGCAAGCCATCGGTATCAGTCGCTAAAGGCCCGCCCGGCGAGGGCAGCCCAGAGGAAGCCCTCCCACATGCTCTATATCATTTTCCTGTTCGTCGCGGTGATCGGCGTTGCCGCCGCCATGTATCAGATGCGTGAGCATCCACGGGGCCTCTACGTTCTCTTCTTCACCGAGATGTGGGAGCGCTTCTCCTATTACGGGATGCGCGCACTGCTGATCTTCTATCTGACGCAGCACTTTCTCTTTTCGACGGATGCCGCCTACGGGATCTATGGCGCCTATACGACGCTTGTTTACATCCTACCGGTGATCGGCGGGGCGATCGCTGACCGTTATCTTGGCCTTCGCAAATCGGTGCTGATCGGTGCTGCGCTCCTCGTGGCAGGCCATGCGCTGATGGCCGTCGAGGGGCCACCGGTTCAAGAGGGCGGTAGCCCGAACCCACTGATCCTCAACACATTCTATCTGGCCCTAACCCTCATCGCGATGGGCGTCGGTTTCTTGAAGGCGAACATCTCGGCGCTGGTTGGCGAGCTTTACGAGAAGACCGACAAACGGCGCGATCAGGGCTTCACGCTCTACTATGTGGGTATCAACCTCGGTTCCTTCGGCGGTGCTGCCCTGGCGGGTTACCTGGGCCAGACCTTCGGCTGGAGCTACGGCTTTGGCTTGGCCGGTATTGGTATGCTTGCCGGTCTCGTGGTCTTCATCCGCGGCAAGGCGCTGTTGAATGGCGCTGGTGAGCCTCGCGATCCCAAAGAACTTGCTGCCCCTGCGATGGCTGGGATCAGCCGCGAGAACCTTATCTATATCGGTGCGGCGATCCTGACCTTGGTCGTGTGGTTCATGATCCGCGACCAGGGAACGGTGGGTCTTGTTCTTTATGCGGCCAGCGCCCTGACCCTGCGCCACATTCTCTTCAAGACGATCTTCAAATTGGAGCCGGAGCAGCGTGATCGGATCTTCGCAGCACTGATCCTGATCGTCGTTCAGGTGCTTTTCTGGGCGCTCTTTGAACAGGCGGGCTCGTCGCTTAATATTTATGCGGATGAGCAGGTCGACCGCACGGTGTTTGGCCAAGAGGTTCCGGCCTCGGTGTTCCAGTCCCTCAATGCAGGTTACATCGTCCTTTTGGGGCCCGTCTTTGCGGCGCTTTGGGCGTACCTTGCGAAAAGGGGCATGGACCTATCCGCGCCGGATAAGTTCGGATTGGGGATCATTCAGCTGGGCCTCGGCTTCCTTGTCCTCGTCTGGGGTGATCTTTCGAGCGCGGGCCTGACGCCGGTGGTCTTTATCTTCCTGATCTATCTGCTGCATACGACGGGTGAGCTTTGCCTCTCGCCGGTGGGCTTGTCTGCGATGACCAGGCTGTCGGTGCCGTCGATGGTTGGCCTCATCATGGGCACCTGGTTCCTCGCGACGGCCTTTGGCAACTTCGTGGCCGCGCAGATCGCGCAAGCGACAGCGAAACCAGGGGCCAGTGTCACGGATGTCTACAGCAGCGTGGGCTGGCTTGCCGTGGGTGTCGGGATCGCGATGATCGTGCTTTCACCGTTCATTACACGGATGATGCACCTCGACACCCTGAAAGATGACGAGGAAGCGTCTCTCGAAGACGCCAAAGCCTAGAGCGGATTGCAGCAAAAGTGAATCACGTCAGCCGTAAACGGATCTAAGGGGCCAAGACGTCAGCTACGGCCTGAGCCAAGGGAGCTGAGGCCGCAACAATCGCTTGGATCGTGCTGCCATTGTCGCGCAGGGTCTCGCCTTGCCAGTTCGTGATTGTTCCGCCTGCGGCTTTGATCACGGGCACAGCGGCGGCGATGTCGTGCCAATTGAGGCCTGCTTCGACGACCAGATCCATCTCGCCGCTCGCCACGAGGCCTACGCCGTAATTGTCGAGGCCTTGGCGCGTGACACGGCATGCCTGGGCGAGCCTGGCGATGTCGAGGGCCTCTTGATCTGTGAGATACTCGCCAGCCCGCATGTCCGTGACCATCAGGCGTGCGTCACCAATCAGTTCGCATCCAGAGGTTTGCGGACCTAGAGGCTCCGTGACATCCAGCGTGCTGGCATCATCATCGGCGAAGCCAACCCAGCGCTCTTTCAAAAAGGGCTGGTCGATCATTCCGAGGATCGGCTCGCCGTTTTTTTCCAAAGCAATGAGGGTCGTCCACACCGGAACACCGCAGATATAGGCACGGGTGCCATCAATGGGATCGATCACCCACCTATAAGGGCTGTCGCTCGGTTTCTCACCAAACTCTTCGCCTTTGATGCCGTGTTCGGGAAAACGCGCTTCAATCCGTTCCCTGATGACCCGCTCGGCTTCGCGATCCGCTTCCGTCACAGGATCAAAACCCGTTTCAAGCTTGTTGGTGATCTGCGTGCCCGAGCGAAAGCGGGGCAGGGACTCGTGCGCAGCCGCGTCGGCGAGTTCGTGGGTGAAATGGATCAAATCATCGCTGTTCATGGGGCGGCCCTAGCGATCCGAGCCCTGAAAAAACAAGACCCCGCGCTGCGGTCAACCGCGCGCAGGGTCTTTCCCCTCAAACCGGGCATCAAGAGCGAGTCTGATGCCCAGCGGCCCAGCGAAGTCTCAGACCGCGTCAGCCAAAGTCTTCGCAAGATCCAGAAGGCGCCGGCGTGGGCCTTCTTTCAAATTGTAATAGGCGCGAACGAGATCGAGTGTCTCTTTCTGCTGGAACACCTCAGGCGCAATGCCGAGGGCGCCACTACGCGATGCAAGTTCGTGGCCAGCGCGTTGCTCATCGGTGAGGCCTTCAAAGAAATGCGAGACCGACACATCGAGCGCTCCGGCGATCACCCAGAGACGCGACGCTGAAATGCGGTTGGCACCGCTTTCATACTTTTGGATTTGCTGAAACTTGATGCCGACAGCGTCAGCGAGCTTTTGCTGGGTCATCCCAAGAAGGCAGCGTCGCTGGCGCAGGCGTTGCCCCACGTGAAGATCAACCTGATGTGGCATATCCCGCCTCCCAAACATCTTTCGGGGTTAACGTTTCAACGGGCGTGCCACCGGTGATTGCGAAACCTCAATTGTGGCCACTTTGCGGCGCTCTGTCCCCTTTTTGGTCAAGAGGTGTCTCTGCGTAAGACACTGAACACAATGGTAAAAAGCTAGCGCTGCGCCAAAATGAAAAAGTTCATCAATTCATTGAGGAGAGAAGCAATTCATCGTCATGGATCAAGGGGTCGGCCCAATTTCTGCCACAGTCTCAGAATGGGGCAGGCGCGTGTCCCATAATGATCCAGGTTTTGCGGAGGGTTGCCGACCGGCTCTTTGCACACCATTGCTCGCACTGGTGGCGGAGTCGAGAGGCTTTGGCTCGACTGGTCAAAATGCAGAACTCAGGCCAGTGTCAGAGGATGGTCTGAGGGCTGCCCCAACGCCATGGGTTTGAAAGCCAACGCGATCTTCTCCCCTGACTGATCATCTGGAACGCTGATGCTCTCCCTTGAGGCGCTTACCGCCTTTGGCGCTCTCGATTATAACGAGTGTGCCGACCAGCAGCTCGATGCGGAGTGCGAAAGCCGCACTCTCGTCATTGGGGATTCCGTGATGGGTTGGGGCCTCGAACGCTAGACCTCGCACAGTGATGGGATGGACGCGGTTTTGGGGCGGTTGGCGATCAACCTATCCGTGCGAGGCTCGGCCCGTATCGAGCCACGCACTGCTCACCTTAGTGGGCCAACTGGGTGAGATTCCCGATTTGGTACAGAGCGCTCAAAAGAGGTGGTCCGAAGGTCATCATGCTTGGGCATAACCCGCGACCATTGGCGGGAAGTGAGTTTGAGCCTTGTCATGGGGCGCACGAGGACCTGCCGTCCCGATTTGAGACACTCGATCGCGCGCACTCTTTTAGGGCTCAACGATATCGAACCAAAACTCTGGCGTCTCCAGGCTGTCGAACATCTCCGTCAGCGCGTCCCGGTCACCCTCAAGCTTCATACGTCCAGTGAGCACGAGCCTGACCGCTCCCACATCGCGGGTGATCAAGCGATCAAAGTCCGTGCGCGTCATCGTGATAGAGGTCAGGGGATCATTGGCGCCGCCATCGCGGGGGACGATCACCGCATCGTTGATCTGGAGAGTGATCGTTTCGCTGGTGTCTGTGAAGGTGAACTCAATGGCAAAGGGATCGCGATCGAGCAGATCGGGGTCATAGCGCGCAGCCAGTGCGTCGAAGAGGTCGAGGCTCGGCACGGCACGGAGAAACTCTGCGCTCGCTGAATCCAACGGTTCAAGCTCGGGCGGCCCAAAGCGCAGCTCTTGTGCTGCTGTAAGGAAGTAGCTGCGCCACGCTCCGCTCTCGGACTGAAAGCCCAGTTGATCATAGGTTGCGGCGAGCCAATTGCGTGCGTCGACGTTCTCCGGCTCTGCAAAGACCACGTGGTTGAGAAGTTCCGCCACCCAACGATAGTCTCCTTCAGCGAAGGAGGCCTGCGCCAGCGCAAGGACCTGTTCAGCGCCGCCCATTGCGCGGACATAGCGCTCTGACGTCTCAACGCGGGGAAGGGCGTAGTAATCCGCAGGCACCCCGCTCCACCAGCCGAAGTAATGTTGGTACACGGCTTTCGAGTTATGGTTCAGCGTTCCGTAATAGCCGCGTGTATCGAAGGCCTCTGACTGAAACGAGGCTTCCTCAATGGCTTCGGCTGCTTCGGTTTGCGAGGCGCCAGAATTGGCATGCCGCAAAGTTTGGTCGTGAATGTAGCGATAGATGTCACGTTGCCGCTCGAGAAATTTCGAGACATTCTCTTGTCCCCAGGTCGGCCAATGGTGGCTTGCGAAGACGACATCGCTTTTGTCTCCATAAAGAGCAAGAACGCGATCAATCGATTTGCTCCAGGCGCGGGCATCGCGCACCTTTGCACCCCGGGGCGTGAGAACGTTGTGAAGCGTGGCGGTCGCAACCTCTGCCGTACACAGAGCTCGCGTCTCGGGCAGGTAAAACATAAACTCCGCTGGCGCCTCTGTTCCTGCCGCGTCGATGAACTCAAAGACCACCCCGTCGATTGTTCGCGGTGAACCATCCCCATAAACCTCTTCGGTGGGAAGGATCAGGCTGATCGTCCCGTTCGGAAGGCCCGGTCCTAGGCCTGAGCCGACATGTGCATGGGGTGCACGGTCGATTGTGTTGCCGAACATAAGGCTTGCCCTGCGGCCCATATGCGTCCCGGCGAGCAGGTTCTCCGAGACAGCGCTTTCCGAAAACCCAACAGGGGCGAGGATAGGGATTTGCTCGCCCTCATCGGTGAGAATACCCCGTGCACCGCCGAAATGATCGACATGGGAATGGGTGTAGATCATCGCTGAGACCGGACGTTCACCAAGCGTCTCATTCACCAGCCGGAGCGCTGCCGCGGCTGTCTCGACCGCCGTAAGCGGATCAACAATGATCCACCCTGTCTCACCGGATATGATGGTCATCACGGCGAGGTCATATCCTCGGATTTGATAAATGCCCTCGGTGACTTCGAAGAGACCATGTTTGGCGGCGAGCTGAGACTGGCGCCAAAGCGACGGGTTCACCGTATCCGGAGCATCGTCATCCAGGAAATCGAACTGAGGAATGGACCAGACGACATCGCCATCGGCATTGCGAATAGCGTCCGCCTCAATCGACGCGAGAAAACCTCGCTCTGCGTCCTTCCAGTCGGACGTCTCATCAAAGGGGAGACGCTCGGCGATTGCTTGGTTGGCGGCCTTTGTCGCTGCCGTGGGTGTGCGCGGGGGAGGCAGTTCTCCAATGACATCCTCAGCAGGCGCCGTGGCGACCGGATCGTCGTCTTTGACCGCTTGCGGTTCGCTCGGCCCGCAGGCGGCGAGCGTGGCCAACACCACAATGGAGGCAAAGCCCAGTCTCTTGTCCTTGATCACAACAATCCCTCCCGAGAACGGTCAATTTTTGACCATCATGGAAGGGACCGAGGATCAGCGCCAGTCCGAGAGCCAGTGGCTGCAAACAGGGCTATCCTTCAAGACCAGCGGCCTGGACCGCTTCGCGGTGCATTCGGGCTTCTTCGACATAGAAAGCGGCGCCCATCAAGGCCATTTTGTCTTCGCCTTCGCGAAGGTCCCGCAGCTTGCGCGCGGGCATGCCGCCCCAAAGCTCACCGGAGGGTACCCGTTTGCGTGCGGATAAAAAAGCACCAGCGGCGAGAAAGCCTCCGCCTTCAATCACGGCACCATCGAGGACCGTGGCACACATACCCACGAAACCACCATTCTCGACTTTACAGCCATGAAGCATGCAGCGGTGACCAACCAATACGTCTTCACCAATAATAGCCGGGGTACCGCCCCGATCTTCCCCATCCACATGGATGATCGTTCCGTCTTGAACATTGCTCCGCGCACCGACGACAATCTTATGGGTGTCGCCGCGCAAGACGCAGCCATACCAAACCGATGCATCCGGACCAATATCGACATCGCCAATCACAACGGCGCCCGGCGCGATGAAGGCACTTTCGTGGATGGTTGGTGTCTTGCCCTCAAAGGGCAAAATCAGTGGGGTCATGTGTCTGCTTCGTCCGACTCGTCTTCTTCGACGCCATACTCATAGATTTCGTCGATCAGGCAACTCTGGACTGACAGTCGATTGGGACCGAGGGTCAGGCTGTCGGAAATGAAGATCGCTTCGTTGTTGCGCACACAACCAGAGGACGTGAAGCGGCGATCGAAACCGATTCTCAAGGCCCGGTTGGCGATGTTGCAGGGACTGCGCAGCGTCACGAGGTATTGATTGTTGGCGCCGCGCGTGAGGATCAAACCTTCGCCGCCGTCCCAATCAGAAAAGCCGTTGATGGTGTTTCGGAAACAGAGTCTTTCCACAGGCTCGCCGACCAGGGGGTCGTCGGTGGGGTCTGCCAATTCCGTTGTCTCATCAGAGGTCGCGCAGCTCACAATCACCAGAGCCGCAAAAACACTGCCAAGTTTATAGAGGATGCTCATCGTCGCCATCTCCAGAAAACGTGCATGCAATGTGCCAAATCATAGATGGTCGGTCCAGTTATCGTTCCGTTACACTGTCTCGCAGAATGCTTGTCACACACCGTTGGCTGTGCGACGAAATCAAGCGGTCCTCGGGGCCTGGTCGGGGAGGCCAAATTGTTTGAGCTTGACGCTTGGGCGAGCCTTTTGGGTGGATCGCCAGCGATAACCGCGAGCGTGCTTGCGGCTACGATGGCGTCCATCGGTATCTTGACCGTCAGCCTAACCCGTGACTGGGCTGAGCGAAACCGTCCTTACTTCGCGGCCTTTGCCTCTGGCGTCATACTCAGCACTGCACTTTTTCTGCTGCCCGAAGCGTTTGGAGGGCACGAGTTCGCAGCGGTTGCGACCCTGTCAGGGTATTTTACGCTTTTCGTCCTCAGCCGCTTTGCGCGCCGTCCGGAGGGCCGGGCGCTTGCTGCGTTCATCGCTGTGTCGATGCACAGCACGCTCGATGGTTTTGAATATGCGCTGCTCTTTGCGGCGAGCGATATAGCCGGACTGCTGGGTTCGGCGGGTTTGATTATCCACGAGTTTGCCGAAGGCGTTGTCTTGTTCCTCATCCTTCGCGGCGGCGGATTCAGCAAACTCGCAGCAGCGCCTCTGGCCCTTCTCGGGGCCGCAGTGACCACGCCTGTCGGGGCGTTTCTGACGGTGGCCTATCTGCCGGAACTGGATCCCGGCACGTTCTCACTCCTGCTGGCCTATGCCGCGGGAGCGCTTCTTTTTGTCGGTGCGAGCCAATTGCCAGAGGAGTTTGGAGAGCTGTCCTTCCGGTCTGCGATCATGACCTATGCTGTCGGCGCTGTTGGAGCGGTGCTGCTCCTGTGGACTGCCCATGGCCACGGTCACGCGGGCGGGATCGGTGAACATGACCACCATCATCCCAGCCATGGTCACGACCACGATGCTGATCATGATATGGACGACCACGCCGATGATCATGACGAGGGTGACCACCACGAGGATCACGACTCGGACAAGGATCACGACCATAACGAAAGATAGCTGACGGGCGCCCCTTGTGAGGGCAGGGCAACCCGGGGAAGTGGGACGCCCGCCAGTCCTGTGGTTCGGAGCTTCCAAGCCGCCCTTGGGAGAGAGCATGGGGACGGCCGCTAGGTGAGGGAAGGATCAGCCCCGAACAACTCGACCATAGGTTGCAAATCCTAAAGATGGCGTAAACCCCCACAACCTTTGACGTGCATAACTAAAGGACTAGACCAGCCCAATGACGACATCTGACACAGCTTTGGTTTTGTTTTCAGGCGGGCAGGATTCGGCGACCTGTCTGGCCTGGGCGCTTGAACACTATGCGACCGTGGAGACGATCGGCTTCACCTATGGTCAGCGCCACAACGTGGAAATGGACGCACGCCTGACGGTCCGGAACACGATGGCCGAGGCCTTTCCCGCATGGGGAGAGAAGCTTGGTCCGGATACGGTCGTTGATCTTGGGTTCTTAAGCGCTCTTGGCGAAACCGGCATGACAGCTGATGTCGCGATCAAGATGGAAGAGAATGGCCTTCCCAATACATTTGTCCCTGGGCGGAACTTAGCGTTTCTCGTGGCTGCGGGAGCGCTCGCTTACCGGCGGGGATGCGATGCCCTTGTCGGGGGGATGTGTGAGACGGACTATTCGGGCTATCCCGACTGCCGGGATGCTGCGATCCAAGCGCAAGCGCAGGCCCTTCGTTTGGGTATGGATCTTTCGGTCGAGGTCGAGACGCCGCTGATGCATCTGAGTAAGGCGGCGACTTGGAAAATGGCCCATGAGCTGGGTGGCAACACGCTTGTCGCTTTGATCGAAGAAGAAACGCATACGTGCTATCTTGGTGACCGTGAGCACCGCCATGCTTGGGGCTACGGATGCGGAAAATGTCCTGCTTGTGAGCTTCGTGCTGCGGGCTATACTGAATGGCGCGCCTCGCTGTGACATATTCCGTCAAGGAAACCTACCTCACGCTCCAGGGGGAGGGGGCGCAGACGGGCCGTGCGGCTGTCTTTTTGCGCTTCACTGGGTGCAATCTTTGGACGGGCCGCGAGGAGGATCGTCCGTCTGCGGTCTGTCAGTTCTGTGATACGGACTTTGTTGGGACCGATGGAGACGGTGGCGGTAAGTTTGCGACCGCGGAAGCTCTGGCGCGGCATGTGGCATCGTTTTGGCCGGGATCAGGTCAGCCTTACGTGATATGCACTGGGGGAGAGCCCGCGCTTCAGCTCGACGAAGGTCTCATTGACGCTCTTCATAAGGAAGGGTTTGAGGTCGGCATCGAGACAAACGGCACGCTCGCGCTTCCTGAGGGGATTGACTGGATTTGCGTGAGTCCCAAAGCGAATACCGAGATCGTGGTCACAGCCGGAGACGAGTTGAAGCTTGTCTATCCGCAGGTCGATGTCGATCCTGAGCGCTTTGCCAGCCTCGATTTCACCCACTTCTTTTTGCAGCCCATGGATGATGATCTGCAGTCAGATAATATCGCAGCAACATCGTCCTATTGCCGCCAGAACCCCGCTTGGCGTCTGTCGCTGCAGACGCACAAGCTCATTGGGATTCCCTGATCGTCTTAGAACAGCGATGCGAGATTCGATGCCGAGCGGCTGAAATAACGGTCGACAGTCTCCCAAACACCAACCGGCAAGAAACCTTGCTGGTTCAGAACGACCTCATTGGTCGCGTCCGACAGCGTACCAATGTCTTCTCCGTCGACGGAGAAAGCAAAGGTTGACGCAGCATCACCGACAGAGAACACGCGCGTGACGCCCGGATAGGTCATGCCGGCCCGGGTAAGGTCGGGCCTATTCGCCTCGAGTGCGGTCACCGTTGGCTGGATCACCAGGACACCTAGTCCCGCTGCCTCTGCAAGAGTGACCTTCTCGCCAAGCGCTTTTTTGAGGACGTCATCGTAATCAGCGAGTTTTCGCACGATGTCGGCCTCGTCGATGGGTTGTTCGTCACGGTTGAGGCGGAAGGTTGTGATTTCCGTCTGCTTGATCACCTCGTCACTGGCGACAGAGGGGGCCAAGTACACTGTATCGTATGCGGTAAAGTCAGCGAGACCACCGATTTCGACCGTATCAAAACGATCGAGACGAGGCTCATCTGTCGTGGCGCAGGCGGCCATCATGGCGAGTGCGATAACAGATACAAAACGGTGCATGGGCATTCCTCTGTGGTCAGTGGATTGAGGGTGGGCCGTTTAGCCCACTACGTTGTGCCCGCGGTTGCGCATGCAATTGCGGACGATGGAGTTGGAGTTGTTGTTCTTGCTGACAGCACCTTGGACAGCGCCGACGCCTGCGCCGGCTGCTGCGCCGTCGCCGAGATTGCCATCGATGGAGCCGATGATGCCGCCAATCGCCGCGCCAGCAATTGCGCCGCTTAGGATATCGCGGTTTTGGCTGCCGGCTTGTGCCGCCAAAGATTGGCAGGCCTCCAGGTCTGAATAGTATCTGCTGTCACGTGGGCCGTCGACGACCGGTTGGTAGCCGCCGGTTGCACAAGCGCTCACGGCCAAAACAGCGAAAATTCCAAAAGTTTTTGCGTTCATCACTTCGTCCCTTCACGTCATTGGTCGTTTTGCCAATGCGATAGGTTGAAGGGTAAACGCTCAGTCTCGGATTTCAATTCGGTCAGGTGCTGAGAAATTCCGCCATGCCTTGCCGGGCGAGTGCATCAGCAGCTTCATTGCCTTCGTGGCCTGCGTGACCTTTGACCCAAGCCCATGTTACAGCGCGGCTTTCGGCGAGGCTATCAAGGGTTTGCCAGAGGTCCTGATTCTTTACAGGCTTTTTAGATGCGGTTTTCCAGCCGTTCCGCTTCCAGCCGTGGATCCAGGTCTCCACGCCGTTCTTCACATACTGGCTGTCGGTCGTCACTTTGATGGGCTGATTCTTTGGCGCCTCTTCAAGGGCGCGAATCGCGGCCATGAGCTCCATGCGGTTGTTGGTCGTTTCCGCCTCGCCACCACAAAACTCTTGTTTGTTTCCGCCATCGATCATCAAGACGCCCCAGCCGCCCGGGCCTGGGTTTCCTGAGCATGCACCATCAGTATACGCTTCAATCATGACTGCTCCATCATTTGCTGATGGTGATGCCTGACCAGGCGCAGCCAGGGAAGGGGATCTTTTCCCACGTAAACAGCGCTTTGTGGCGGAAACAGCTTATCGACAGCGCGCGTCAGGAAGATCCGAAGCGCGCTTCCGCAGAGAAAGGCCGGAAGCGCAACCACTTCATTTTTTGTCAGCGGGCGAACGGACTCATAACCTGCGCGGATCGCATCAGCGTTTACGAGGTCGAGATCGCGGTCCTCGAGCGTGTAGGCATTCATGCTCATCGCAAGGTCGTAAGCCAAAAAATCCGTACACGCAAAATAGTAATCGATCAGGCCGGATGGCTCATCGTGGTCAAGCAGCAGATTATCCGGAAAGAGATCTGCATGAATAGTTCCTTGGGGCCCCTCTGTTGGCCAGTGGTCCATAAGATCGCTGATCACGCGATCCACCCATGAAGCAAGACCGCTTTCCAGTTCGTCAAAGCGATCGCCTGCCTTGCCCGCCAAAGTGCGCCATGTCTCTATGCCCATCGAATTGGCGCGCGAGGCATTGAAGTCTTCGGTGGCCTGATGAAAGCGCGCAAGGCAGATCCCCGCGCGCTTGGCTGCGTCTGCGTCTGGCACCATGTTGGGGCGTCCTGGCAGGAATTCGATCAGTGCTGCGGCTTTTCCTTGGATCTCTGATAGGTGCTCGCCCGCAAGGGTTGAGATCGGTCTTGCGGTGGGAATGCCAGCTGATGCGGCATGGTCCATCAAGCTCAAGAAGTAGGGGAGATCGCCGCGATCCACGCGGGCTTCATAGATGGTGAGGATATAGCGCACCCCACCGGCCATGACTTTGTAGTTCGTGTTCTCGATGCCCTCGGCAATTCCGGTGACGGCATCAGGTGCGGGAAGCCCGTAGCCACGCAAAAATTGCGCAACATCATCGTCCGAGACTTCCGTAAACACCGCCATGGGGGTGTCTTAGACCAGTTCGCGCGGCAGTTTGAACTCGACGTTTTCGCGGGTCGTCTCGATCTCTTCGATGCGCAGGGGATAGCGCTGGCGGAAGCCTTCGATCACGCCTTGCACAGCGCTTTCAGGCGCAGACGCACCAGCGGTCAGCGCGACGATGCGGGGCTCGAGTGAGTTGACCATGTCCCAGTCAATCGCGTCGACGTTTTCAATCAGTTTGCCGACGGGGCAGCCTGCACGAGACCCGACCTCAACCAAACGAAGCGAGTTCGACGATGTCGGCGATCCAACCACCAAAAGAAGATCTGCCTCCGGAGCGATGGCTTTCACCGCTTCCTGGCGATTGGTGGTCGCGTAGCAGATATCGTCCTTATGCGGTACCCAGATGTCCGGGAACCGGCGACGCAGGACGGACACGATCTCAATCGTATCATCGACCGAAAGCGTAGTTTGGGTGACGTAGGCGAGCTGTTTGCCCGCCGGCGCCTCAAACGTTTCGGCGTCCTGAGCGGTCTCGATCAGGCTCATCGCGCCTTCAGGCAGCTGGCCCATCGTGCCTTCAACCTCGGGATGGCCTGCGTGGCCGATCAAGAGGACATGGGCGCCTTTGCTGGCGTGCCGCTCGGTCTCGATATGGACTTTCGAGACAAGAGGGCAGGTCGCATCGAGATAGGTGAGCTTTCTGCGCTCGGCCTCAGCGGGAATCGATTTTGGAACACCGTGGGCGGAAAACAGAACCGGACGGTCGTCAGGAACATCTTCGAGTTCGTCGACAAAGACGGCGCCGAGATTTCTCAGGCGCGCGACCACCGTTTCATTGTGCACGATTTCATGCCGAACGTAGACCGGGGCCCCGTAGCGTTCGATGGCCTTTTCGACCATCTCAATGGCTCTATCGACGCCGGCGCAGAAACCGCGCGGGGCAGCCATTCGAATGGTGACAGTGTTTTCAGGGCTCATTGGCGTTGCCAGGGTTCGCGAGTAGGCGTTGGTGACCTATAGGAAACCAACTTAGTGGGCTACCGCCTTTCTTCCATGCCTTTCGGAGTTTCGCCCATGCGTCCTGCCGCCGCTCTTTTGTTCTCTGCCGCTCTTTTGGCTGGTTGTGCGGTCTCAACCCGTTCGGATGAGCCGAACGCGGGGCCTTGCCCCAACGTGTTCACGCTCGAAGAGGCGTCGCGTTTTGTGGAGTTTGATGGGCCAGAGCGTTCGCTCGAAACCGTGGCTTATTCGGGCGAAATCAATGATGTACGCCTGTCATGCCGCTATCTCGCTTCCGACCCTATCCGAAACAGACTCGAGATCGACTTTGAGATCGGCCGTGGTCCCGCTTCGGAAGAGAGGGTCTACGATTTGACCTATTTTGTCGCTGTCACGCGGACGGATCGGGATCTGATCGCCAAAGAAGAGTTCACGATCCCCGTTCGATTCGGTCGCAATGAGAGTGTCGTCTCATTGACCGAGAAGATCGATCGGTTGGTGATTCCTCGCGCGGACGATGATATTTCCGGCGGGAATTTCGAAGTTGCCGTCGGTTTTGCGCTGACGCGGCGGCAAGCCATCTTCAATCGCTCCGGTGTGAGCTTGAAGTTCCCGGAGGCGTAAATGCAGTCACTGGCGGAGTGTTTGAGCGAGGCGGTGGGAGCTGCTTTCGCTAAGGAAGGGCTTGACCCTGCACTTGGGGCTGTCCGGGTGTCCGATCGTCCTGATCTTGCGCCGTTCCAATGCAATGGCGCGCTCGCGGCTGCCAAGGCGGCGAAGCGGAATCCGCGCCAGCTGGCCGACGCGCTTGCTCAGCATCTGGAAAACGAGCCGATGCTGGCGGAAGTGAGCCTCGCTGGTCCGGGCTTTTTGAACCTCACGCCGTCGGTCAGCTTGCTAGAATCGATGGCGGCTGAGCTCCAAGCATCAAACAACCACGGCGCGTGGCAAAACCCGTCACCTGAGAAGGTGCTCCTCGATTACGGCGGACCAAATGTCGCCAAGCCCCTCCATGTGGGTCACCTCAGAAGCGCCATTATCGGCGAGAGCCTGAAGCGAATCATGCGGGCAGCCGGTGATGATGCTGTTGGCGATATCCACCTTGGTGATTGGGGCCTGCAAATGGGTCAGCTGATCGCCGAGATGGCGCTCCGCTCTCCAGAGCTTCCTTACTTCGATCCTAAGATCACAGACGGGTATCCGGCCGAGAGCCCCGTGACCGTGGACGAGCTTGCGGAGATTTACCCCGCGGCGTCTGCGGCGTGCAAAGAAGACCCTGAACGCATGGCGGCGGCTCAGGCTGCGACCGCTGAGCTTCAAGCCGGGCGGCCAGGCTACCGCGCTCTTTGGCAACACTTTGTGACCGTGAGCCAGGAAGCGCTACGGCGCGACTATGGCGAGCTCGACGTTTCCTATGAGCTCTGGCGGGGCGAGGCGAGCGTCAACGATCGGATCGAACCCGTTACCGAAGCGCTGCGCGCAAAGGGTCTCCTGGACTTATCGGACGGAGCCGAGGTCGTGCACGTCGCCCGCGAGGACGACAAGAAAGAGATCCCTCCGCTTTTGATGATCAAGTCGAATGGTTCGGTCGGATACGGCTCGACCGATGTCGCAACGATCGATGAGCGCGCTGATGATGGCTTTGAGCGCTGCATCTATGTTG
>CAWUIJ010000021.1:0-30425 GCA_963922235.1 uncultured Parvularcula sp.
TCGGCGGAGGCCTCGCGTGCTTCATCCACGCGATCTTCCCGTTCCTGTTCACGCGGACGGCCAGCAAGATGATCCGGTATCTCTCGCTCGCCGCACGAAAGCGCCGTCCACAACGGGCGTAACTCAGCTCACATTCAACGAGATTGAGTTCAAGAAGCTTGGGAATGCATCAAGGCATTTAAGTCACCATTCGAGACAATGCGTCCGGGGTGAAGAAATGAGTGGATTAAACAGACGACCAGTTGATGGACATCAACACATCCATGATGCGTCGTAGCCATCTGAGACGAAAGACCAGAACAGCACCGGTTATGCCCACGACGGCGCTTGCTACAAGGACAACTATTCCATCAAGAAACCACCAGTGAATGGGAAAGAAGCTCAGCGCAGCGAAGGTTATAAATGATGAGAACGCGGTCCAACCAACGCCGTGCTCGAATTCTCCGTTCGTACGTTCGGGTTGGTCATTCATAAAAGCATCGTCGCTGGATCTTCGATGAAGGTCTTCAGCTTCGCGAGGAACTGCGCACCGACGGCGCCGTCGACAACGCGGTGATCGCAGGTGAGGGTCACGGTCATCATGTTGCGGATGACCATCTCACCATTCCGTACCACCACACGCTCTTCACCCGTGCCGACCGAGAGGATCGCGCCGTGGGGTTGGTTCACAATCGAGGCGAAGCTCTTGATACCGAACATACCAAGGTTCGAAATCGCAAAGGTGCCGCCCTGGTATTCTTCTGGCTTCAGTTTCTTGACTCGCGCCCGGCCAGCGAGATCCTTCACTTCTGCTGAGATGGCTTGAAGACCCTTGGTCTCCGCCTGCCAAACAATCGGGGTGATAAGGCCGCCGTCGATCGCCACAGCCACGCCGATATCGGCATGGTGGTGCTGCAGAATGGCTTCGTCCGTATAAGATGCGTTGGCCTCAGGCACAGCTTTCAAGGCCTGGGCGCAGGCTTTGACGATGAAATCGTTGACCGAGAGCTTGTAATGCCCCTCCTCGCCTTTCGGCGGGCCCGCCGCGTTGATCCGAGCGCGCGCCTCCAAGAGGTTGGTCAGCTCCAAATCAATATTGAGCGGGAAGTGCGGAACCTCTGAGTTAAAGCTCTGGTGCAACCGTTTGGCGATGGTCTTCCGCATACCGTCGTTCTTGATCGCAGTGTAGCTATCCGCTGGGTAAATCCGCGGATCGACACCGGCGACGGGCATCGGCGCTGGCGCAGAGGGCGCGGCGGCAGGCGCGGAGACGCCTTCCTTCATCGCCTTCTCAACATCGCGCTTCACAATACGGCCGTGCGGGCCAGAGCCTTTGATCGCTTCGAGCGGCAGGCCCTCTTGCTTGGCCAAGCGCTTAGCCACGGGCGAGGCCTTCACGCGCGCATCACCGTTGGCTGCTGGTGCTGGCGTTGGAGCCGGTGCAGCAGCTGCTGGCGCTGCAGCTTCCTCTTTCGGAGCGGGAGCTGGCGCAGCGGCGGGGGCGCTCAAACTGTTCTCATCGATATCCGCCGCGCTTTCGCCATCCTCGAGAATGACAGCGATCGGAGCATTCACTTTGACGCCCTCGGTGCCCTCCGCGATCAGGATCTTGCCCAGCTTGCCCTCGTCGATGGCTTCGACCTCCATCGTCGCTTTATCGGTCTCGATTTCAGCGATGATGTCGCCCGAGCTGACCTCATCGCCTTCGCTCTTCAGCCACTTGGCCAGGGTGCCTTCCTCCATCGTCGGGGACAGAGCGGGCATAAGAACGGGGATAGGCATGGCGTTAGGCCTCCTTGAGCGGCGATGGACCGTAGCGGTTTTCGCCTTCTGTGCCAGGGATCAGATACAGCCAAAAGAGCTGAATGGGCAGGAAGATCAGCACCGTTGAAAAACCGCCCAGACCGCTGGCTGTCAGATCATCATCGGTGGCTGTCGGCTGCTCTCCATCGAAAAGCGCGCTCCACCCGCCCTCTGCGGGGACATACTCACCGAGGAAGAAACCAAAGCCGAGTACGTAGAACCCCAAGAACACAGCATTCCATTTCCCCGTGCGGCCGGTGTCGTGCAGACGCTTCCAAGGCGTGGCGATCAAGAGAGGCCAAAGGATCAGTGTCCAGACGAGAGCAGAGACAGCAGGACTGTCGCTCTTATCAACGATCAGCATAAGGGCGAAGAGCGGCAACAGAATAGCGAAGAGCAGACCCTTGCGGCTCATGCGGCCACGGGGGTCGAAATAGAGATCGAACGCTTTCCTAGGGTTCATTCCTTCGCTCGCGGATCAGCACCGTAGCGGTTATCACCCTTGTTGCCTTTCCAAAACGCCAAGAAGAGCACTTCGATGATGGCGATCGTCGCACCGATGCCTGCCGAGCGGCCATCCACCGAAGGAAGATCACCGCCATTTTGGAAATCAATGGCTGAGACGAAAGACGCCACACGCCCGACCATCTCGCCTGGAGGTGCCAGCGGACCAATCACGGTGAACATCACCACCACAGCGATGATCGCGAGGTGAACTTTTCCGGAGATGCCCACATCATGGAACCGCGCGATGGGCGCGGCGATATAGGCTGACCACAGAAGAAGAAGACTGACCCCGGCAATGGCCATCGGCGCCATGTCACCGGCCAAGACCCGCAGCAAGATAATCGCGATGATCGCGGCGATGTTGGGAAGGATCAAATCCCAAACGAAAAGCCGCCGCGTGATCCGCCCCCGCGGATCAAAAACAACACCGAACTGATGACCACTCATACGTGCCCCCACGCAATCTCTAATGACCTAAAGATACAGCACTTTCTTGACCGCCGCCACCACGCGCGCAGCGTCGGGTAGGCTCATGGCCTCAAGGTTGGCGGCATAAGGGAGCGGTACGTCTTCTTGGGTCACCCGTGCTGGCGGAGCATCGAGATAGTCAAAGGCCGCCTCGGTGACCGACCAGCCAACCTCTGCGCCCACACCCATTGGGGCCCAACTCTCCTCGACCGTGACCAAGCGATTTGTCTTTTTCACGCTCTCGATCACCGTAGCCCTGTCCATCGGGCGGATCGTACGCAGATCGATCACCTCAGGGTCGATACCCTCTTTTTCGAGCTCCGCTGCGCCTTCCAGCGCGCGTTTCATGCCCTGGCCATAAGAGACGATGGTGACGTCCTTGCCGGGACGAACGATCTTCGCCTTGCCGATCGGCAGCGTGTAATCGTCGAGGTCCGGAACCTCCATTTTATCGCCGTAGAGCATCTCATGCTCCAAGAAGACGACAGGGTTCGGGTTACGGATTGCCGCTTTCAGAAGACCCTTCGCATCCATCGCGGAATACGGAGCAATCACGATCAGGCCAGGCACATGGCCATACCAGGGGGCATAGTCCTGGCTGTGCTGCGCGGCCACACGGCTGGCAGCGGCGTTCGGACCACGGAAGACGATCGGGCAACCCATCTGACCGCCAGACATGTACCGCGTCTTGGCGGCTGAGTTGATGATGTGGTCGATGGCCTGCATCGCGAAGTTGAACGTCATGAACTCGACGATTGGGCGGAGCCCAGCAAAGGCTGCGCCGACGCCAACGCCTGCAAAGCCATGCTCCGTGATCGGTGTATCGACCACGCGCTGCGGGCCGAATTCCTGCAGCAGCTCGCGCGTGACTTTGTAAGCGCCCTGATACTCAGCGACCTCTTCTCCCATCACAAAGACGGTGTCGTCGCGGCGCATCTCTTCAGCCATCGCATCACGGAGCGCGTCGCGCACCGTCTGCTCTTTCATAGGGGTGCCTTCAGGGAGCTCAGGCTCTGACGAGACCACCGCTGCAGCCGGAGCAGCCGTCGGTGCTTCCTCGACAACAGGAGCGTTTGGTGCGGCAGCCGACGCTGGCGCTGGCGCTGCAGCCAGGTTTGATGTGTCGATGTCCGAAGCGTTTTCGCCATCTTCAAGAATGACGGCGATCGGGGCGTTCACTTTGACTCCTTCGGTGCCTTCATCGATGAGGATCTTGCCGAGCACGCCTTCGTCGATGGCCTCGACCTCCATCGTCGCCTTATCGGTTTCGATTTCAGCGAGAATGTCGCCGGAGCTGACCTGATCCCCCTCCTTTTTCAGCCATTTAGCGAGGGTCCCCTCCTCCATGGTCGGTGAGAGGGCAGGCATCAGGACAGGGATGGTCACGGGGGCGTCCACTTCGTACTTGTCGCTTCTGCCTTGCTAATCAGCGCCGAGCGTCCCTGCAATGGCAGAGACGCGTGCTTATCAGCTCTTCCGAATGATGCGGTTAAGGACGGTGTCGACGAGTGGAGCCGGAAGAAACGTGCGCAATCCAATATTTTGGATGGCGCTTCTTGGCACCGCATACCGGGTGCGAGGGTTCGGCGCTGTCAGCGCTTTCTCCGCTGCTTCAGCGACACAGACCGCATCCGGCGCCACTTTGTGGCCGTTCTCGTGATGCCACTTGGCGAACGTGTCGTGGTGCTCAGCGTAATCAGGGAGGCGATGCTTGGCGAGGCTCGCCTGCTCTTGGTCACCGAAGTCGGTGCGGACAAAGCCGGGCCTAATCAGCGAGACCTTGATTCCGTAATCCGCAACCTCGCGGCGGAGCGCATCGGTCATGCCCTCGATCGCATGCTTGGAGGATCCGTAGGTGCCCATAAAGGGCGGCACCAAGCGGCCCGTGACAGAACCGATCTGAATGATGCGTCCCGACCGCCGCTGGCGCATTTGGGGAAGCACCGCGCGGATCATGTTCGCCACACCGAAGACATTGACCTCGAACTGACGCCGCCACTCATCGAGGCTCACTGCCTCGACAGCCCCCATCACGGAGACCCCGGCATTGTTGATCAGACCTTCGACGGGACTGATCGCTGGCATCGCCGCTTCGATCGAAGCAGGATCGGTGACATCTAACGTCTGGACCCGGACGACACCTTTGGCCTCAGCTGCGACCTTTTCCAGCGGCTCGGCGCGGCGTCCGGCTGCGATCACGTCGAAGCCTTTCTCAGCCAAATAGAGGGTGCAGGCCCGGCCAATGCCGGTTCCTGCACCCGTAATCAGTACTCGCATCATTGTCCGGTCCCTAGAGCTTCATCGCGTCGGAGGCATCGCCCAAGGTCGTGCCGCCTTCCACTTCGAGGATCGTACCGGTGACATAGTCCGCACCATCAGAGCAAAGCCAAAGTGCAGCATCGGCGATATCATCGCGGTTGCCGAACGCTTTGAGCGCCAGGGCATCTTCAGCCTTTTGCCGTGCTTCTGGTGTCGGTGCGAGGCGGTCCATGCCCTCGGTGCCGTCGATTGGGCCTGGGCTGATCGCATTCACGCGGACGCCTGAAATGCCCCATTCCATCGCCATGCACTGAACAAGCATGTTCACCCCGGCTTTGGCTGCGCAAACGTGGCTTTGATAAAGCCATGGGCGTTTGGCTTGCGGGGCTGTGATCGCGATAAAGCTCGCACCCGGACGATTGGCCTGATGGACGGCTGAGCGGAAGACATTGAACGTACCCAGAAGATCGATATCGATCACGGATTTGAAAGCATTGGCGGACATCTGCGCAGCGCCCGCGGGGAAGTTCCCGGCCTGGCCAGCAAGGACCATGTCGAGGGGACCGAATTGCTCCGCCGCCTTGTTCACAGCAGCTTCGACGTCGGGATAGGAGCGCGCATCGACGGGCATACCGTCAGCAGCTTCTGCACCTGCCTCTTTCAGCATCGCGACGGTCGCTTCGACTTTTTCGATCGAGCGCGAGACCACGAAAACCTTTGCGCCAGCTTCGGCGAAGCGGCGTGCGATCTGTTCGTTTATGCCGGATGTGGCGCCGGACATGAAACAACTCTTGCCGCGCATGTCGTAGGTCGGGGCTTTTGCCATGGGATGATCCTCTCGTGTGTTCGGGTTCTTTTGCCGATGATGTAGAGCGCGCCTGCGCTGCGGCTCGTCCTTAAGCAAGATGCCTCAGAACGCCTTGGGCAGCAGCGCTTCCAGAGGCGAGGCAGGCTGTCAAAAGATACCCGCCCGTGGGGGCATCCCAGTCGATCATCTCTCCTGCGCAGAAGTGGCCTGGCAGCTCGGTCAGCATCCAGTGATCATCAAGAGCGGTCCAGGGAACACCGCCAGCCGTGGAGATCGCCTCGTCGATGGGCGCGAGGGCCTGAACGAGCAGCGGTAGCGCTTTGATCAAAGCTGCGAGTGCCGCGGGATCTTCGAAGGCATCCCTCGGCGCACATTCACGCAACAGGCCCGCCTTCACGCCCGTCAGCCCGAGGGTCTTACGGAGGTGGTTGCTCATCGTCTGTTTTCCGCGGGGTCGGGCGAGGCGTTCCCTTACGGACCCAAGACTGCGGGACGGCAAAAGATCAACGGTGAGACCAGCTGATCCGTCAGCGATGATCGCATCACGGAGGTCTTGGGAAATCTCATAGACCCCTCCTCCTTCCATGCCGCTTTGGGCGATCACCCACTCACCGCGGCTGCTAGCACCGCCTGGCGCCGTGAGCATGGTTGCTTTGACCGGCGTCCCTGCAAAGCGCTCTCTCATGTGATGAGACCAATCGATGAGGAACCCGCCATTGGAAGGAACAAAGGGCTGCGGATCAACACCGACGGCTTTCAGCCGTTCAGCCCACTGACCGTCAGAGCCAAGCCGGCGCCAAGATGCCCCACCCATCGCGAAGACAACAGCATCGGCTTCGACGAGGAACGCGCCATCCGGACCCGCAAATTGATGCGCGCCGTCCGCATCCCAGCCAAGCCATCGCGTTTTGAGATGAAAAGATGCGCCGCGATCCGTCAGCCGGCGGATCCAAGACCTTAAGAGCGGTGAGGCCTTCATCTCTTGCGGAAAAAGCCGGCCTGACGAACCCTGTCGCGCCTCAATGCCAAGGCCTTTCATCCAGGCGACAACATCATCAGGGCCAAAAGCATCAAGCGCAGCCCGCAGGCGGGGATCGCTTCTCAGGTAGCGTTGCTTGAAAGCGCCTAACGGCTCGTTCTTGGAGATGTTGAGGCCGCTCTTGCCCGCCATCAGAAACTTTCGCCCAAGGCTCGGCATAGCCTCATAGACGCTGACGGAAAGATCGTGCTCGGAAAGACGCTCAGCCGCCATCAGCCCCGCAGGGCCGCCGCCGATCACCGCTACGTGGGGCCGTCCGGACAAGGGTTAGCGCAGGCGCGGCGCGATGCGGTTCATCACCGTGATCGTGTGCCCTGCAAGCTCCTTACACCGGCGCGGCGACCAACCTTCCTGCGGCATGGGGTTGGTTTTGGCGTCTTTGAAAGGCATCTCGAGGGTCATCGAAAGACAGTGGAAGCGTTCGCCAATGGCATTGTTCGCAATACGAAGATTGGCCTTGCCCGCGGGGGCGATCGGGTAACCCTCTTTGTCCTGAAAATCTGGTGTGGCTTGGATGAGTTGGTTTTTGAACGTGGAGAGCAGTTCGGCGAGCCGCGGCTGCCAACAGGGGATCCCCTCCGAACCCGCGATGAAATTGTTGGCAATGGCCTCATCACCGTGGGCATCGAGAAAGAGGTCGCAGCCCGCTTTATCCATCATGTCACGGACGACTTTCACCTCGGGGCTCATCTCTGCAGAAGGCTCCGCCCAAGAGCGGTTGAGATCCATGCCCGCGGCATTGGTCCTCAGATGTCCGCGATAGACACCATCTGGATTCATCATCGGCACGACATAAACGGTTGCGGCCTCAAGAAGTCCCGTGGCCATCGGGTTATCGGCTTCCAGAAGGCCTTCACAGATCCCCTCGACAAAGAACGAACCCATGGACTCGCCAGGATGTTGACGGCCGATCACCCAGATTTTCCTCTTATCTTCGCCCTCGTCGCCAAAGCGCAAGAGATCGATGGGGCGGCCGTCGAGGCTCTTGCCGAGTTCGGTGCGAACAACGCCCGGCTGGGCAGCCATCTTTGCGGCAAAAGCCTCAGCTTCCGTTGCTGTATAAGGAGGAAAATAGGCGTAGGTGCATTCTTCACCCGGAATGGTGTGCTCAATCGTCAGCACACCATCGACATAACGTGTCGGTGCACGAAGCCATGTCTCACCATCCACCGTGTAGCAGGCCAAATAGTCTTCCCACCCACCAGGATAGGAGGCCTTGGCCGCGTTCATGAAGGAGATCGATCGCGGGCCCGCTGGCATCTTCACTTTGAAATAGAACCACTGGAAGAAGTCAGCCTTGCCATCCATCTCAATCTCGACACGAATGTCGTTCGGATCGTCGGCGCTGAGCACGTTGATGTTGCCGCACTCAAAGTCTTTGGTGATGGTAATAGACATTCTCGGTGCTCCTCCGCCCTGGGCTGGCCCCGGAGCAGGGGACCAATAAAACAAGGGTCTAGGGCGCGTCGCCCCAGCGGACAATGTTGTGAAGCTTTCACCAGATCTGTTGCTGCAAGCTTACCGACTTGGGTACTTTCCTATGGGAGAGGCGCGCGATAGCGACGTGTTGATGTGGGTGAAACCCAAGGAACGCGGGGTTTTCCCGCTCGATTCCTTCCACATGCCCCGCTCGCTGCGAAAAATCGTCAAGCAAGACATCTTCGACGTCAGGGTCGATCAGCGCTTTTTCGAGGTGATGGTCCTGTGCGCGAGCCCAGAGGCAGGCCGCGACGAGACATGGATCAATGAGGAGATCCTCGAGGCCTATAAGGGCCTCCATCAGCTCGGCCATGCTCATTCGGTCGAATGCTACCTCGAGGGCGAGCTGGTGGGCGGTCTTTACGGGGTTTCGATCGCAGGCGCGTTCTTTGGCGAGAGCATGTTCAGCCTGGTCACAGACGCCAGCAAAGTCGCGCTCTGCCACCTCGTGGGGCGGCTCAAGATCGGTGGCTATCGGCTCTTGGATACACAGTTCCTGACCCCTCACCTCGCCCGGTTCGGTGCGGTCGAGCTCAATGAAGCGATCTATGAAACCAAGCTGGCGGAGGCTCTAGAGGCCAGCGGCGATTTCGGCGCCGCGGGGGATCAAACGTCAGGTTCGATCATCGTGCAGTCGATCACCCACACATCATAGGTCGGGTGCTCAAGAGCATTGAGCGACGGTGTTGAGGCGAACATCCAGCCCGTGAACAGCGGCTCACCCAATGTCCGGACATCGACCTCGCCGTCGAGGCTCACCCGCGTCAGTGAGGGCTGCTCCATCTCCTCACGCACACCCAGGGCCCGGCGACCAGCGATGTCATTCTCGCCGGAGAAGACCTCAAGAAAGACGGTTGTCTCAGGGAATTCTTCTGGTGGACGAGTGCTGCATGTCCGCGGCAGCACGGTCAGCGTGCCAAAGCTTTGAGGCTTTCCAATGGGAACTTCCAGGTCAGCGAACTGCGCTGTCACCTTGTTGAGCGCCCGCAGGGTCACGGAGATCGGCCGACGCAGGTCTTCGCCGCCGCCGCCATAAAGACCGGTCATAAAGCCCGCGCCTGAGGACGACTGAGACAAGCGATCAAGCTCCGTCAGCTCAGCGTCCCGCGCTGGTGCCGGCGGCTCAATCGTCCAGCCCAAAATCTCGCGCTGCGGCTCGCCCACTTGCAAAGCAGCTGTCACAGCCAAAACGAGAGGCAACATGGCGTTCTCCATCACGGTCGTTCGGGCCAAAGCCCACCCACGAGGTCCCCTAGCACATCAGATCGAGTCTGGTGACCAGGCTTCGTAGTCTTTCTTTTCGGCCTTAGCGGATCCCGACGTATCAGGCGTCAAAAAGAGGGAACCGCTGGGATGATAGGCCATCGGCGTGCCCGTCATGTTCGGCAGGTAAGGCGTCTCGAACTTTTTGACGGTCAGCGGCTTTTCGGTGGGCGGCTCGTCCCACGTGTGGTGCAGCCAGCCATGCCATTCCGGCGGCACACGGCTGCCTTCGGCGTGGCCGTGGTAGATCACCCAGCGGCGACGACCGCCTTCAGGATAAGAGCCCTCGCCCGTCTCTTCGAAATAGCGGTTTCCTTGCTCGTCTTCCCCGACAAGCCGCGCCTTTTTCTGCCACATCGAGAAACTGGTTCCCCAGGTTGCCTGGTGCCACCACGAAAACGTGCGTTTGAGGATACCGATCATAATCGCTCCATCACCGAACCCCTTGGCTATGCAAGGGACCGCGCTTTGTGTCTAGGGAATGGGTCTTACCCGCAGATGACCTTGGTGATGACACCGTCTTTATCGACGTGGATGTTCATGCGTTCCGCCAGATAGTCCATGGTCACGATGGCTCCCGGCGGGATCACCCGAACCCGCAGGTCATCGGGATAAGTCACAGCTGCCAGGGGCTCACCGACAAAGCTTTGATAGCCTTCCGAACCACAGGGCGTGGGCTCCAATGCCTCTGGATTGATGGCCTCCGTGAAGGTCGGCTCGCCTTTTGCGGGCGCTTCGCCCTTTTCAGCCGTTTCTGATTCGGGCGCTGTGCAGGCCCCTAAGACCATCATGGCAACGAGAATGAGCGATCGGCTGGTCATTGGTGCCTCCTCCAGGCAAGAGCGGCGCGACATCGACAATCAAAAAGCGCCAGAAGCGCCCATCATGGAGGATCCAATGATTTCACCCAATGAACTTTTCTCTGTCAAAGGCCGTTTTGCTGTCGTCACCGGCGGAACACGAGGCATTGGCTACGATCTAGCCGAAGCGCTTGTTGCAGGCGGTGCCACAGTTGTCGTGTCGTCACGTAAGGCAGAGGCTTGCGAAACATCAGCCGCTGCGCTTTCGAAGCTCGGCACGGTCTACGGTTTTCCTGCTGACCTGAGCACGCTGGAAGGCATTCAGTCCCTCAAAGACTTCGTCGCTGAGAAGACCGATAAGGTGGACATCCTGGTCAACAACGCCGGCGCCGTTTGGGGATCGACACTCTCCGACTTCCCCGAAAGCGGTTGGGACAAGGTGATGGACATCAACCTCAAGAGCCCATTCTTTCTCACGCAAGCCTTCTTTGCTCTGATCAAGAACGCAGCGTCTGCTGATCAGCCGGCCAAGGTGATCAATATCGCCTCTGTGGAAGGCATGCGGCCAGCCAAGATGGAAACCTACTCCTATGGTGCTTCGAAATCGGGCTTGATCCATCTGACCAAGCACCTCGCTGATCAGTTGGCATCGATGAACATCTGCGTGAATGCCATCGCCCCAGGGCCATTCGCCACGAAGATGCTGCAAGGAACGATCGACACGTTTGGTGAGGAAGCGATGAGCGACCAGGTGCCGCTTGGCCGCCTTGGCAAGTCAGAAGATCTCTACGCGCTCGGCCTGTATCTGGCATCATCGGCGTCCGACTACGTGACCGGACAGACCATTGCTGTCGGCGGCGGCATGGGCACCATCGCCTAAACACCAAAATGAAGGTTGGCTGTGTCCCGCACGGCCAACCTCGATCATGGCAAGTTCTGTCCTTGCTGGTTTTTCCAAGATCCCGAATGAGACGCCGGTGCTTTAGCTTCCTCACCGAGGGGATCGGCCATGACATCTTCCCAAACGATCGCATTGCTCCTGCTGGGCAGCGCATTCCTGACTGCCAGCTGCTCGACCCTTTCCGACGACACCAAAGCGCTGCTCGACAAACCGATCGACTGTCAGACTGCGGATGAAGACATTGCAGCGCTTGATGCTGCCCTGCCCTCCACTGGGAAAAGGGTGTCCTCCACAGTCCGGTCCCTTGCTCCTGTGGCGATTGCGACAGGCGTGATTACAGGCGATTACCGCGATCGTGCTCGGGTGGCGACCGGCGCACTTTCCCGCGACATCAACAATAAGATTGCTGATATTTATGAGACTTGCGGCACGGGCGAGGAGTGATCTCCTCAACCGCCATGCGATTGCGACTGGACGTCCTCGATTTCATGGTTGACCGTACTTTCGCAGCGCCGTAATGGCGCCGTTCGGTCGGGCCCATAGCTCAGTTGGTAGAGCAGCTGACTTTTAATCAGCGGGTCACAGGTTCGAATCCTGTTGGGCTCACCATTTTCAAGCACTTAGTGCTGATACAGTATTCCTAACCGCTCACATGTGTGAGCACCATTTTTCTCCTATCACCGCTATAGACGTCGCTTCTTAGGGTGCGAGGTTGCTGACCGACCTCAGACATGAGCCATGTCCTTGGCTGCTGCCTGGTCGGTCTTGATATGAATGTCCCGCTGCGGAAACGGGATCTCGATTCCCGCTTTCTTGAGTGCGGAGAATGTGGCGATCCGGAGCTCGTTTTGGACCGGCAGGCGCTGAGCGGTTTCTCGCAAGAACACGCGCATTTCGAAATCGAGGGAGCTGTCACCGAACCCACCAAAATAGATGAAGGGTTCAGGGTTCTTCATAACCTTAGGATTGTCAGCGACCACCTGCTCCAAGATCGCAACAACCGCAGCCGGGTCCGCGTCATAGGAGACACCCACACTGACCGTCACGCGCGTCCAACGGTCCTTCAGAGTCCAGTTCATGACCGATGACGAGATGAGCTCTGAATTGGGAACGATGATCGATGAACGGTCCCAAGTCTCGATCTCGGTTGCACGTACACTGATTCTTTTCACGACGCCTTCGCCCGAATTCACAACAATCCAGTCGCCGACTTTCACGGGGCGCTCGAACAGCAAGATCAAGCCCGAAACGAAGTTGTTGACGATGCTCTGAAGGCCAAAACCGATACCAACCGAGAGCGCGCCAGCGATGATCGCGAGGTTCGAGAGATTGAACCCGAGAACGCTGACCCCGGACATAATCGCGATGATCAGCCCGATATATCCGATGATCGTACGCAGAGAGTTCTGCACACCGGCATCAAGTTTGGTGCGCGGGAAGAAACGCTTCTCACCTGCTCTCTGCAAAAAGCGGGTGACAAGAAGGATGAGCGCAAATGTTCCAATGGCTGCGAGGATTTGCGCAATCGAGATGGTGATGTTGCCGACCTCAAATCCAAAGAAGGCGTCACGGATGACGTTGCGCACATCGACCCACTCAGCGCCAAGGGCGATCGAGATGAGGGGAAGAAACGCCATCGCCACCATCATGTCGACGACGACACCAAGCCAGAAGAAGATCAGCCGTTCTTCACCAGGATCGTCTTCATTCGCTGCCTTCCTTTTGCGTTCAGAACGGTCAGCCAGCCTGAGAATCTCCTGTCCAATCAACCGGACAAAGAGGGCGACAATGATCAAGCCGCCGACCATGAACATCCGTGTCTGGACAAAATAAGCGAAGGCGACATATCCGAAGAGTGCTGCCGCGATGCAGACCACCGCAACAAAGCGAGCCCCGGATCGTAGCCAGGCGCCCACTTGCTTTGTTTCATCTGAAAAAATATCGCGGCGGTTGACCTCAAGCGTCCATAGGCTTTTGGAGCTCAAGATCACCGTCAAGAGCGCCATTAAGCAGGCGACCACCGCGCTCTGAACCAGAGCCAATTCCTGGCCGCCACCAATGATTTCTGCACCTTTGCTCAGTGCACGGTCGGCCACAAAAACCGTCACCAGTGCGACACTCAATGTCTTCACAAAAAGGCCGCCGCGCCTTTCAAGCGGCAAAAGGCGCCAGCCGGGGACACCCGGCGCCAGGATCGCTGTCGCCGCACCATCAGCGATGATGATGGCGAGAAGACCAAACCACAAACGCCCAGCAAGACCGCGGGTCGTCTCGTCGATCACCCCTTGCGTCCCCAAAACCTCCAGCACCAAAAGACCGGCAAGGATCCCAGGAATCGTCCGTGTCAGGATCCGGAGCAGCGCCACCCAAGCCCTTCGTCCTGGCGATGGCTCTAGGGTTTGCAGGCGACTGAGGAGCCTTTTGTTGACCCAGCGACGGATCGGGAAAAAGAGAAAAAACCCTGCCAAGCCGCTCAGGCCAAGAAGAACGAGTGCCCGCGCAAGGCTGCGTTCGCTAAGCCTTGATGCCACCCATCGGGTCAATTTGTTTTGGAGGACGAAACTTCCCTCAAAAGCGTCTTGCGTGGCCGCCGCCACAACCTTCGGATCCAACGGCGACGCCCCGCGAGAGAGCACCTCACCATAAAACAGATCCCGTCGTTTCTCGGCGATATCAGCAAGCAGCCGATCAATATCCGCGATGTTCACCGCAGACTGACGAACTATCGCGTCTTCTTTGATCAAAAGACTTTGGATCGCCTGGCGCTCTTCTGCGATCTCCGGCGCCTCAGCTGCCGCATCAGGATCAGGCGCAGGTCCCAAGCGCTCTAAATCGGTAATCAGGCGATCCCGGGACACTTGGATTGGCTCAATGTCCTCCTCAGCGGCGGCGCGCAACACCCGCAGGTCTTCTCGAAGTCGCACGAGATCCTGCTGCGTGGTGGCATCGACGAGACGCCGAGAAGCCGCATCAATCTCGGCACGCAATTGGTCCACAAGTCCTTGTGCGGTGATGATCTGATCACGTTCAGAGAGTTCGTTCGCCAGGGCATCAAACCCGCGCAAAAGAAGCCTGGCTCGGCTGAGCTCCTCCTCGAGCGTCGCCAAGGCCGCCGATGTCTCAACGACAGGATCGGGATCACCTACCAACTCTTCGGCAGTGTCGACATCGGGCTCTGGCTGCTCGACCTCCGCTGCCTCCTCAACGCTGATCGCTTCGTTGAGGTCGTTGAACTCCGCTTGCAGCCAAACAGCCAGGACATCCACGGAAGCCCGTTCTGTCACCACACGCTGCTCAAGCTCGGCGATGTCGTCATCAGCTGCGTCCGCGAACGCGGATTGAAGTCCCTCGAGAGTCACCGCTGCCTGGGCGAGGCCCTCTTGGACTTGCTCCGATGACTGCTCTGCAGCGTCGTCCTGAGCCCATGAAAAGGCACTCAAGGCCAAGACGACGAAAATCAAACGCAGTACGCTGCTCATATCCATTTCAACCGCTTCACTTCAGGATGACAACAAGACCGACGACGCACGATCGCAGCGCAGGCATAGGGTGCTCGCCCCTCCTGTTCGACCCCTTTCGGATGTATCGAAGGCCGCATACCCAGTAACCGTTGGATCGGCCTGCCCGAACGAACGGAGTGCTACCGACCTAGCCCAATCGACGGTTTCCAATTTTCCATCTTTGTCTAACGGTTTTGTCGTCGTTTTTGCACTATGTATGCCAAATCAGCGATGGCCTGACGTGAGAGAGCAAACATCATGACGATCAGAATGTTCATCCAAACTCTTTGCGCCGTCAGTGTCGGCGTGACGGCCATCGCTGGTCCGTCGGCGCTCGCTCAATTCACAGCACCTGACGGTTGGTCGGTCAGCGTGGGCGTGGGCGAGCTGATCTCCCCCACCTATCTGGGTGATGATGCATACCAAGTCTCGCTGCTTCCCAATATCCGGGCCACCTATGGCAACAAGCTGACAATCGGTATTCAAGGCATTCAGTATACGGCGATTGACCGTAATGGCTGGAAAGCCGGACCTGTCGGCCGCATCGGGTTTGGCCGCGACGAAGACGGCTCCAACCCTTTTGCGATCAGCGGTGCGGAAACACGGGATCTCGATGGCCTTGGCACCATCGATCCGTCCTTCGAGTATGGCGGGTTTGTTTCCTACACCAGCGGCCGGCTCGTGACGAATGTTGAACTGCGCAAGGGCACCGGCGGCCATGAGGGCCTTCTCGCTGATGTCAGCGTTCAGTTTCAGGATTACGTCTTCTGGCGGAGTAAGCCGGTCCTCTATTCCTTCGGCCCGAGCCTCAGCTATGCCGGGGACGATTTTAACAGCACATTCTTTGATATCGATGCGGAAGCATCGGCGGCCTCAGGCCTCAGCGTGTTTGACGCCGATGGCGGGATCAATTCCTATGGCTTCGATGCGATGCTCGCACGCCCACTGACGGATAAGATTTCAGTGGTGATCTTCGCCAACTATAGGGAGCTGCAAGGCGATGTCGCGGATAGCTCCTTGGTGGTCGAGCGCGGCTCCCGCGACCAAGGCACGTTGGGCATTTTCTATAGCTACCAGTTTTAGGCCCTAGTTTTCCTGATGTCGTTTGCGGAATTCCTCCGCAAACTGCGCAAACTGGCCTTCATCGATGGCTTGCCGCATGGCCGCCATCAGCTCTTGGTAGAAGTGCAAGTTATGCCAGGACAGAAGCATGGGGCCCAGATACTCGCCTGCTTTAAAGAGGTGGTTCAGGTAAGCCTTGGAATAGTCACGGCTCGCGGGACAGGTGCTGTTCGGATCAAGCGGCGTCTCGTCATCGACAAAGCGCGCGTTCTTAACGTTGATAGGTCCATCCCAGGTCCAGGCCTGCCCGTGGCGGCCTGAGCGCGTGGGAAGCACGCAGTCGAACATATCAATCCCGCGTTCAACCCCGCCGACGAGATCAAGCGGCTTGCCGACGCCCATGAGGTAGCGCGGCTTATCTTGCGGCAGCATAGGTGTGGTGAAGTCCAGCACCCGGAACATCTCGTCCCGCCCCTCTCCCACGGCAAGCCCGCCTACGGAGTAACCGGGGAAATCGATCTCCTGCAGCGCATCGGCGGAACGGCGACGCTGGTCCTCGAAGACAGATCCTTGAACGATGCCGTAAAGCGCCTGATGCGGTCCGGCCATATCGGCAAAGGCGGCCTTGGACCGCTTGGCCCAGCGGACTGACATCTCAAGGCTCTCAAGGCTTTTGTCCGGGTCGATGGGATAAGGCGGGCACTCGTCGAGTTGCATCTGAATGTCAGAACCCAGAAGGCATTGGATTTCGATCGAGCGCTCAGGCGTCAGCATGTGGCGAGAACCATCGATATGGCTTTGGAACTCGACACCCTTTTCCGTCATTTTCCGCCGGGCACTGAGGGACATGACCTGGTAGCCGCCACTGTCAGTCAGGATCGGCTTCTGCCAGCCGCCAAACTGATGAAGCCCCCCAAGTCTCGCGACACGCTCCGCCGTCGGCCGGAGCATGAGGTGGTAGGTGTTGCCGAGAATAATGTCAGCGCCCGTCGCCTCCACATCACGCATCTGGACCGCCTTCACCGTTCCCGCTGTCCCGACGGGCATAAAGGCAGGTGTACGGATTTCTCCGCGCGAGGTGGTGATGGCGCCTAAACGGGCACCGTGATCGGTCTTATGAAGCGAAAACGAAAAGGGCGTGGTCATCGCGCGTGTCTGCCACGGGGCTGCGCCCTGCGCTAGTCGACTGCCGAGCGCACATGTGAGGCCTCTCTCAACCAGGAAAAAGCATTCGTTCTTTCAGAGACATAACCATTATCCAGCGGCCTCATGTTGTGCTGTCACGCAGCTCGCCGCACGATGGGAAAAAAGGAAAGCCTCGGAGGGAACATTGAAGAGCTGGCAGAAACATGGTGCCATGGGTGCGGGAGGGTTCGTCGCCCTCCTCGCAGTGATTTGGGTGGCAATGGGCGAGGATTGGCGATCACTCCTATCTGACCCTCCATCAGGCACCGACGTTCTTTTCTGGTCGCAGGACCAGCGCGATACAGCCTTTCGGATGATGGACCGGGTCCCTTTCCTTGTCGAAGCGCGCGGTATCGATGCGGGATCGAAGACCCACCCCCTGCCTGATGGCGAGACGCTCGCGATTGATGATGCGCTCGACACGTATTTCGGCGAAGGCCGCGCGGTCTCTGTCGTGGTTCTCCAAAACGGCGAGATCCGCGCTGAGCGCTATGGCCTCGGTTTCGAGGATGATGAGCGCTGGACAAGCTTTTCTGTCGCAAAATCGCTGACCTCCACCCTGGTCGGCGCAGCAATCAAAGACGGCTATATCGAAAGCCTTGATGCTCCTGTCACCGATTATATCGAAGGCCTCAAAGGATCGGCCTATGAGGGCGTCAGCATTCGGCATCTTCTGACCATGACGTCGGGTGTGGACTGGAACGAAGACTATTATGATCCGATGTCGGACGTTGCCCAGTTCGGCAATCATGTACCCGAAGGTGATGAGCCAATCGTTGTGAGCTACATGCAAAAGCTCGGGCGTGCTCATGAGCCGGGCACCGTCTGGAACTACTCCACTGGTGAGACCAACCTTATCGGCATCCTGGTCAGTGAGGCGACAGGTCAGACGCTTGCGGCCTACCTCGAAGACAAGATCTGGAAGCCTTACGGCATGGAAGCCAAGGCAAGCTGGCTCATCGGCGAAGACGATGTGGAGATCAGTGGCTGCTGCATCCAAGCCACAACGCGCGATTTTGCACGCTTCGGACAGTTCATTCTCGATGGGGGCATGATCGATGGTGAAGCGGTCCTGCCCGAGGGTTGGATCGAGGAAGCCACGTACCGGCAGGTGGGGATCGGATTTGATCCGTGGGGATATGGCTATCAGTGGTGGACCTACGATGATGGAGCGTTCGGTGCCCGCGGGATTTTTGGGCAGACGATCTTTATCGACCCGGCCCGCAATCTCGTGATCGCCAACAACAGTTCCTGGAGCTCAGCCCTTGGCGACAAGGATGGCGAACGCGCCATGCGCGAGGAATTCCAGCGCGCTGTGCAAGACGCCATCGACGCTGAATAACGCGCCGCCCTAACGCGGCTCGGAGAGGTGACCTCGGTAAAGCTTCCAGGTCCCCTCGTCCTTGACCGCCAGCCCGGTGACGATGCCATCAAAGGTGAAACTCATGCCTTGCATCGTCGCCGTGCTTGTCATGGTGATGGAGAAAGCGGCAGCCTCGTGGCTCAGCGGCACAACGTCGAGCGAGGTGATCTCGTTGCTGATGGATGTGCCGCCGACCATGACTTGATCGATGCCCGCGGCGATATCGTCTTTGCTCTGATAAAGAAACTGCCCGCGCTCCGCCCAAAGGAAGCCTTCGCGCTCGCTGTAGAGCTCTTTGAAGTCCTCAATCCGCCCCTCTGGCAGGGCATTGTTCCATTCGGTGAGGAGAGCGGTCACGTCGCTGATGATCTGCTCATCACTGCTCGCTGGCTTTGTGACGCATGCGCCGAGTATGGTCAGCGCTGCTGCCGACATAAGGCCTGTGAATAGTCGCATGATCCTCTCCCATCATCCTCAACGGAAGAATGACCAGGCCATGGGCTTCATTCAAGCGCGCAGACCAGTTGCGTCTTAGGGTTTGTGCTCAAGCAAGCAGGCATCCCCATACGAGTAAAAACGGTAAGCGTTTTCAATCGCGTGGGCATAGGCTGCCTTCATCCGCTCGGTGCCCGCAAAGCCGCAGACCAGCATGAACAAGGTCGATTTGGGCAGGTGGAAATTGGTCAAGAGAAGGTCGGCGGAGGGAAAGGGATCGCCCGGCTTCAGGAAGATCGAGGTGTCGTCGGAAAAAGGAGCGATAGCTTCCCCGTCCCAGGCACTTTCTAGAAGCCGCAAAGATGTGGTCCCGATAGCCACGATCCGGCCGCCCTTGGCCCGCGCTTCGTTGATCGTCTGGGCAGCACGCGCCGAGACCTCGCCCCATTCCGCATGCATCTTATGGTCTGCGGCGTCTTCGGTTTGAACCGGAAGAAAGGTTCCTGCCCCCACATGCAAGGTCACGGAGACGCGCCCGATCCCAGCCTCATCAAGCTCGGCAAACAAGTCGTCCGTGAAGTGAAGACCAGCCGTCGGCGCGGCAACGCTCCCCGATGATTTGGCGTAGACGGTTTGATAGCGCTCGCGATCATCCTCACGCGGCGTCCTTTTCCGGGCGATATAGGGCGGCAAAGGCGGCATGCCGGCTTTCATCAGAGCCGCGTCGAAGTCGTCTTCAAGGACGTCGAAAAGAAGCTCCGTCTCCATCCCATCGCGCTTGGATACCTCAGCGGTGAGGCCTGAAAAATCGATCCGATCACCGACTTTGAGGCGCTTACCGGGGCGCGCGAAGCTCTTCCAATGGGCTCGGCCATCGATGGGCTCAAGATGCTCGATCAGGTTGGCTTCGACATCCACGCCGTGGCCCTCCGCCCTGGCTTCGCGCTTGCCCGTGAGTGCCGCGGGGATCACCTTGGTGTCGTTGAGCACCAAGAGATCACCTGCGCGCAGGACCTTTGGCAAATCGGCGATCCCGCAATCGGTGAGGCTGCCGCCCACATGGAGAAGGCGCGCCGCCGTGCGTTCGGCCGGCGGCTCCAAAGCAATGAGCTCATCAGGAAGGTCGAAATCGAAATCGGCTGTGCGCATCACGGGCGCCTAGCGCCCCATCGCCCGTCTCGCCAGACTCACAAGCCTCGCCAGGGAGGCTTAGCCGTTGGCTGGCTTTTTAGCGGCGCTATCCGCCCGCTTTTTGACGAAGCGCGCCATCAGAAGAACCATCAACACCGCGCTGACCACAAAAGAGAGGCCAACAATAGCGCTGCCGATATGCGAGGCACCGAGAAGGCCGATGATCAGGCCCACAATCACACCGCCAACCAAAAGCGCAGCAATACGAATGAACAGGGTGCGAAGCTCTTTTTTGAGCATGGCATCGCTATCAATGGCGGTCATGAACCCACTCCGTCTGTCGCCCCGGATGAGTCAGGCTTAGCACCGCTGGCGAGTGTTCGCCACAGCTGCTTTTTCGTCTCCTCTTGCACCCTCGCGCGCTTCGCCTTAGTTCTCGGGTTCTCCCCCTATTGTCATTCAGCGACCGCCGCCGGACGACGTGCCGGAGAGAGCTATTTGACCTCGCGCCTAAAGAAGCGCGCCCGTTATGGAGGCCCCGATGAGCGACACACCTTTGATGCCGAAAGCCACGGCTGTCTGGCTGATCGACAACACAGCCCTCACCTTTGATCAGATTGCCGAATTCTGTGGCCTCCATGTTTTGGAAGTCAAAGGGATTGCCGACGGCGATGTCGCAGCCGGTGTGCGCGGTATCAATCCCGTGACCAACGAACAGCTAACGCGCGATGAAATCGAAAAGGCTGAAGCGGACGAGGACTATCGTCTCAAGCTCCTGAAGAAAAAGGTCGTGGTGCCGGCTGCGAAAAAGCAGACGCGCTACATCCCGACATCACGTCGCCAGGAGCGGCCGAACGCGATCGCATGGATCGTGCGCAACCACCCGGAAGTGCCTGATCGCGTGATCTCGAAGCTCTTGGGCACGACCAAGCAGACGATCCAAGCGATCCGCGACAAAACCCATTGGAATTCCTCTAATCTCGAGCCAATGGACCCGGTGACCTTGGGCTTCTGCACACAGTTCGACCTCGACATGGCCGTGCAAAAAGCGTCCGACGAGCGCCAACGCCTCGAAGCAGAAGGCCAGCTGCCAGAAGGTGCGACCCTTCAGCCAGCTGATCAAAGCGTCGAGCCAGAAGTCGAAGCCGACAACGAGTCCCAAACGCCTGACCTCGATCAGGTTTTTGCGAATTTCGGCTCGTCTGAAGAAGAAAAGCAATAAAAACGCTTCCCTGGGTGACAAGTTCGCTCAGGGACCATCAGCAGGTTGCATCGCAGCGCCAGTCGGCCGATGGAGCGCCGATGGCCAGGGCGACGGTGAGTTTAGAGGAGCGGCGTGATCGTCTCCTCACCCAGCCGGTGACGAAAGTGCTGTTCGCACTGTCGTGGCCGATGACCCTGGGCCTGTTTTCAGTCATCGCGATCAACGTCACGGACACTTTCTATATTGGGCGACTGGGTGGACAGGAACTGGCCGCCATCGGCTTCTGTTTCCCCGTGATCTTCGGCATGTCCGCGATGTCCATCGGCATGGGCAATGGCGGCGCGTCCGTGGTCAGCCGTGCGATTGGATCAGGACGGCAAGATCAGGCACGCTATCTGATCGCCAGCACAATGATCTTTGTGGGGATCTTCGCCGCGGTTATCGGCGCCATCATGCTCCAGGTCTCTGATGGTGTCTTTCTAGCTCTTGGTGCCAGACCGGAGCTCCTACCACTGATCAATGACTTCATGACGATCTGGTACATTGGCCTTCCGACCTTGGTGCTGCCGATCGTTCTCAATGGCCTCATCCGAGCATCAGGCGAAGCCATGGTTCCGAGTGTCCTGATGATCATGGCCGCGGTGATCAATGCCGCTGCGTCGCCCCTTTTGATCTTTGGCCTTCTCGGTTTCCCCGAGATGGGCATGAAGGGCGCGGCGCTCGCGACCATTCTTGCGCGTTTGGTCATCACTGTTTTGGCGCTGGGCTGGCTCTTGCGGGAGAAGCTCATCTCTTTTGAGGCGGAGACCTTTCGGTCCTTCATTCCGTGTATGCAGCAGGTGCTCCGGTACGGCATGCCGGCTTTTCTTGCGCAGCTTGTCGCCCCTATGGGCAGCGCTGTGGCCACACGTCTGCTCGCCGATGCAGGACCTGAAGTGGTCGCCGGCTTTGCCGTCGGCGCACGTATCGAAGCACTGGCCCTGATCCCGTTCTTTGCGCTGCAAACCGGCATCACGCCTTTTATCGGCCAGAATGTCGGTGCCCGGAAGGATGACCGTCTTCAGGCGGCTGAGCGCAATGTGTGGGGCTTCAGCCTTCTCTGGGGCATGGCTGGCGCTTTGATCCTTTGGTGTTTCGGCGGCAGTTTGGCAGCGCTCTTTACGAATGATCCTGCCATTGTTGCGTCATCGGATACCTATCTCGAAGCCATCGCACTCGGCCTTTGGGGGTCAGGCCTTTTGATCATCTCGATCGGTATCTTCAATCCGCTTGGCTATCCCAACCTCGCCATGGCCATGAACGCTCTTCGCTATCTCGGTCTTTACGCAGGTCTGTCGCTGGTCGCCGTGCATGTGCTGAACGTTGGCGCGGACCGGGCCGTCTTCATGTCAGCATCGTTGTCCTACGCGATCACAGGCTTGGTCGCGGCTGTCTTCGTCCGGTACCTGCTGCGCCGGCCCAACCGCGCCGATCTTTCAGCCCCGAGCCAACCAGCGCCTGAAACGGTGACGGCCACCAGCCGCTGATTCTGGTGGATCTGGAAAGTTTGTTCTTTCTTTGTTCTCATCACCGTTCTAAGATGAAGCCATGGCGAAATCTGCTGGCATATCCTTTGAGCCCCAGCGCGGAACCTTCACAGGTCGCGGCGCTCGGTCGAATGAGAGCGGTCGGTTCGAAGCCGAGGCACGGATCCACGTGGATGATGGTTGGGCGCCTCCTCGCGACGGGCCTCTGCCAAAAACGGAGGTGACGCTCGAGCCAGCGAAGTCGATCATCACCTTCAACGACAGCCCATTTGTCGGCTTTGATCGTTCGATCAATCCGTATCGGGGATGCGAGCATGGCTGTGTCTACTGCTTCGCAAGGCCCACCCACGCCTATCTTGGCATGTCACCTGGGGTTGATTTTGAGCGTAAACTGATCGCTAAACCCGGCGCCGCGCAGCTTCTGCGAAAAGAGCTCAAGTCGAAGTCCTATAAGCTTCGGACGATCGCGATCGGGACCAACACGGATCCCTATCAACCGATTGAAAAACGCTTCCGCATCATGCGGCAGATTTTGGAAGTCCTGCTCGAGTTCAAGCATCCCGTCAGCATCCTGACGAAATCTGATCTCATCTTACGGGACCTCGATCTTTTGAAAGAACTTGCGGAGCACAATCTTGTGCGGGCGATGCTGTCGATCACCACGCTCGACAAAAAACTGGCCCATGCGATGGAACCGCGAGCGCCAACACCGCAGAAGCGTTTTGAAGCCGTTCGGCAATTGAGTGAGGCGGGCATCCCGACCGGCACCGTTCATGGCCCGATGATCCCGGGGCTTTCCGATCATGAGCTCGAAAACCTCATGGCCGAGGCGAGGAGCGCGGGGGCGCGGTTCACGGCCTACACGCTCCTGTGGCTCCCACGGGAAGTGGGGCCCCTGTTTGAGCAATGGCTCGAAGAGGTCGCGCCCAACAGCAAGGCGAAGGTGTTGGGCCATATCCGCGAGATCAATGGCGGTAAACTTTACGATATCGAGCGTTCGCGCGGCGCTGGCCCTAAAAGCGCCTATGCGGACCTCATCAGCGTTCGCTTCCACGCCGCGGAGAAGAGGCTCGGCTTTGGCCAGATGCCGCCCATGAGCACCGAGCATTTTCAGCCGCCTCGCGAAACCACCCCGCAACAGGATCTCTTCGGGGAAAATCCCGCTTGAGGCAGGAGAAGACGCAGGCGATCCTATCGAGATGCGGATCCCCTGCCCCGAATACGAAGCAAGCCTTGCCCAAGGCGCAGTGGTGATCGGCGTGGATGAAGTGGGCCGAGGCCCCCTTGCAGGTCCCGTGATGGCTGCCGCCGCCGTTCTGCGGACACCGATTGAGGGCCTTCGGGACTCCAAGGCCCTTAGCGAGAAAAAGCGGAATGCGCTGACCGAACAGATCTTGAGCGAAGCATGTGTGGGGCTAGGCGCTGTCTCGGCTGAAGGGATCGACGCCCTGGGCATCGAACAGGCGACACGGCTCGCCATGCAGCGCGCGGTTGAGACCCTGAACTTCGGAGGCGACGCCGTCGTTCTGGTCGATGGCAACAGAGCCCCGGCCTTTGGCGAACGGCGGGTCATGACCGAGGTCAAGGCCGACGCCTCTTGCCCGTCAGTCTCTGCGGCCGCGATCGTCGCCAAAGTCACCCGCGATCGTGCCATGATCCGGCTTGCTGCCCGCTACGGCGCTTATCATTGGCATACGAATAAAGGATACGGCAGCAAGGCGCATCGTGAGGCGATTTTGAGCCAAGGCGTGACCCGGCATCACCGCCAATCCTTCTTAACCAAGATCCTAAGTTAGCTTTTATTTATCTTTGTTAACGCCTACGGAACATGCCGTTAAGTCTTCGTCAACACTGGGGACTCAAGTCAGGGATTCGTAAGACGGAGATGGCGATGAAGAGCCTGCCCACGGATCAAATCCTCCACGGTTGCTGTATTGAGGAGATGGCCAAACTTCCCAGTGGCTCGATCGACCTGATCTTTGCTGATCCACCTTATAATCTTCAGCTTAAAGATGGTTTGACTCGTCCTGATCAAAGTCGCGTTGACGGCGTGGACGCAGAGTGGGACCAGTTTGCAAGCTTTGAAGCCTATGATGAGTTTTCCAGAGACTGGCTCACAGAAGCGCGCCGTATCCTGAAAAAAGATGGCGCGATTTGGGTGATCGGTTCGTACCACAACATTTTCCGCCTGGGTTCTGCACTTCAGGACCTTGGCTTTTGGATCCAGAATGATGTCGTCTGGGTCAAGAGCAACCCCATGCCGAATTTCCGCGGCACACGGTTTACCAATGCCCATGAGACGATGATCTGGGCAGGCCGCAGCAAGACAAGCCGCGTCACGTTCAACTACCAGTCGCTCAAAGCATCGAACGAAGACGTGCAGATGCGCTCTGACTGGCAATTGCCGCTCTGCACGGGGCAAGAGCGCCTCAAGCAAAAGGGCCATAAGCTTCATCCGACGCAAAAACCCGAGGCCCTGCTCCATCGCATCCTCACCGCAACCAGTGAGCCCGGCGATGTGATCCTCGATCCTTTCTTCGGCACAGGGACGACAGGTGCCGTCGCTAAGCGTCTTGGCCGTCAGTTCATCGGCATCGAACGGGACGAAAGCTATCTTGAAGCCGCCCACGCGCGGATCGAGGCAACAGAAGCACCTGATCAGGTCACGGACGTTGCCCCGCTCCCGGCACCACGTAAGGCACCAAGGGTTGGGTTCGGCCAGGTGGTCGAAGCTGGCCTTCTCCGTCCGGGCACGAAGCTTTATTGCCCCAAACGGAAGCATTCCGCTCGGGTGAAAGCCGACGGCTCCCTAGCCACACCTTCGATGGAAGGATCGATCCATAAAGTGGGCGCCAGCATTCAAAACGCACCAAGCTGCAATGGCTGGACTTATTGGCATTATGAAGAAGCCAAGGGCCGGTATGCACCGATCGATGGACTGCGCCAGGCAATCCGTAGCCGTCCTAGCTAAGCGCGCGCTCAAGCGCCTTCACAAACAGCGTTGGCATAGCCTCTATCGCCGTGTCCGCGCCCAACCACTCGCCATCAAAAAGCGCAGCATCAGAGCTATAGACATCGATCGTCAGCTCGCGGTGGGTGAGAATATGACTGATCGAGCCCTTCAGCTCCCAATCCTTGACGACCACCTCAAGAGTGTCTGATCCGTCCCAGCCGTCACCGGGCAGACCGAGCATGCCGCCAAAGAGACCTTTCTTAGGCCGCCGCACACAGAGCACCTGACCCGCGCTATTTTGGGCCACAAACATCCGGCCAGAGACAACTTTTTTTGCACGCTTCGGCGGCTTCACAGGAAGCGTCTCCGCGATCCCGCGTGCCTGCGCCTGGCAATGATCGCGAACAGGGCACAGAAGGCAATCGGGCGACTTGGGCCGACAAATCCGTGCACCGAGATCCATGAGCGCCTGGGCATAGTCACCCGGTCGGTCCGTGGACATCAGCTCACCCGCCAGCGCTTTGATCGGCTTTTTTCCGCGCGGCAGCGGTTCATCAATCGCGCCGATCCGCGAAACCACGCGCTCGATATTGCCGTCTACGACAATGGCGGGCGCGCCGTGGGCAATCGCGGTGATCGCAGCACCGGTGTAATCGCCAATGCCCGGTAGGGTTTTCAGAGCAGCCTCGCCTTCAGGAAAGACACCGCCATGCTCGTTCGCGACAGCTCTGGCGCAAGCGTGGAGCGCACGGGCCCGACGATAGTAACCAAGCCCGGCCCATGCATTGGTGACATCCTCTTCGTCTGCCGACGCGAGCCGCTCCAATGTGGGAAACTTTTCGAGAAAGGCCGGGTACCGCTTTTCCACAACGGCGGTGGTCGTTTGCTGCAGCATCACCTCTGAGACGAGCACCTCATAAGCCGATGCGCGGCGGGCCCCTCCTGGCGGGACGCGCCAGGGAAACCGGCGCGCCTCGCGGTCGTACCAGCCAAGGATATCGTCAGCGAACGCGCCTTTGGGCGGCTTGTTTTGCTTCGTCGGGTCGACCATCCTTCTGTCTATGCCCAGGCCCGCCCCCCCACGCCAAGCGTCAGAGGTTCGCACCAAACCGGTGCGAAAAGCCGCCCCGCCGGTTGGGCGCTCCCTCGGCCCTCATATCGCCAGATTGGCCGCCGCCTCAGGCGCGATGGATCCTCGCCTCGCTTCCGAATGGGCGGAGATCGCAGGACCTGAGATTGCACCGCTCTGCCGGCCCATCAGGATCATCACGCGCGGACGCAGCCAGGCCCTGGAAGTCGCCGTCAAAAGCGGCGCGGCAGCCATGAAAATTCAGTATGCTCAGGAGGCTCTGCTGGGTCGCATCCGCCATCAGCTCGGTCTGCCCCGGCTGCAACGGATCGTCTTTCGCGAGGGGAAAGAGGCCCGAAGCTGGCAAAGTCGCAGGCTTTCAGCGCCGCCGCCCGTCGAGGAGCAACAAAGGGCCGTGGGCCGCGATTTGCAGGAAGCCCTCGACGCCATGCGCCAAAGTGTGCGTTCGAAAGAAGAGTAGGCGTGACCACAAACCTCGGTTAGGAGAGCGCCATGACTTTCTTCGACGCTCGCCTCGCCCTCGTTTCGATTTCCGCCCTGGCCATCACAGCCTGCGGCGAAGCTTCAACGGATGCCGCGGAGACTCCCGACGCAGCACCCGCAGAGACAGAAGCCCCAGCGCCTGAACAGGCTGCTGAAGCCCCAGCTGAACCAGAACTGCTGCCTGCTCCAGAAGGCAGCCGCGCCGCTGAAGACATGGTGATTGGCAGCCCCGATGCGCCTTTGACCATCGTCGAGTATGCCTCGGTGACCTGCGGTGGCTGCGCGAATTTCCACGCCAATGTGTTCCCGCAGATCAAAGAACAGTTCATCGATACGGGCCTCGTGCGTTTTGAGTACCGCGAGTTCCCAACGCCGCCCGTGCGCCTCTCCCAGGCAGGCTTTATCGTTGCCCGCTGCGCAGCGACGGATTCGGGACCTGAAGGCTACTACGCTGTGGTCGATGCTCTCTACAAAACGCAGCGGACGTGGATCTACAGCCAAGAGCCAGGGACAGAGCTGCGTAACCTTGCGGCCCAGGTCGGCATTGGCGGCACGGACTTTGACGACTGTTTTGCACGAGAAGATATCCGCAATGTGATCGTCTCTTCGATCGAGTCAGGTCGCGATATCGGGGTCGATCAGACACCAACCCTCGTAATTGACGGCAAAATCTTCGACTACGGCCGGACGCCAGAAGAGGCTCTCGCGCGCATCGCGGCCGAAGTCGAAAAACGCAGCTAGCCGTCGAATCGTATAGGTTAACGTTTGGGCATCCGGTTCCCGGGTGCCGATGGGACGAACCTCATGCGCTTTGAACGCCTCCGCCTTTGCGGCTTTAAGTCTTTCGTTGAACCGGTCGATGTCGAGATCAAACCGGGGCTTACCGGCGTTGTCGGTCCCAATGGCTGCGGAAAATCGAACCTCGTTGAGGGCCTTCGCTGGTTGATGGGCGCGAACAGCGCAAAAGCCATGCGCGCATCGGGCATGGATGAAGTCATCTTTGCCGGCACATCAGGTGGGCGTCCTGCGCGCAGCTGGGCTGAGGTCACGCTGGAGATCGATAATGCGGAGCGCCGCGCGCCCGCCGCTTTCAATGACTCCGACACTCTGACTGTCACCCGGCGGGTCATGCGGCGGGCAGATGGCTCAATCTCGGCCTACTCAATTAATGGCAAAGAGGTCCGTGCACGGGATGTGCAAATGCTGTTTGCCGACGCCTCGACCGGCGCAACATCCCCTTCTCTCGTTCGCCAAGGTCAGATTGCTGAGCTGATTGCTGCGAAGCCGACGGATCGCCGCCGGTTCTTGGAAGAAGCCGCAGGCGTCACCGGCCTTTCCGCCCGACGCCACGAAGCCCAACTTCGCCTCAAAGCGGCAGCGGATAATCTTGAGCGCCTCGATGATGTGATCGGCGAGCTTGATCTGCAGAGTGATCAATTGGCGCGCCAGGCCCGCAAGGCCACCCGCTACAAAGAAATCAGTGACGAGATCAAAGAGGTGGATACCGCGCTCACGGCCAGCAGGGTGCGTGACGCGTTCACTGCTCATGAGACCCTCAAACGCCGGATGGACGAGCAAGCCCTGGTCGTCGCAGAGACGACGGAAGCCGCCGCGAAAGCTGACCGCGAAGCCTCCGCCCTGGCCGAGCGGTTGGAAACTGCGCGCACGACCGAGCGCGACGCAGCCCAGGCCATGGCTACGGCAGAAGCCGACCTCAAGAGTTATGAAAGCGCCGCTGCGCTAAGGCGTGAAGCGGCCGAGGAGCGAAAACGCACGCTTGAGCGATGCGTGACGGACGAGGCCCGCGAGACCAGTTTACTGAACGAAGCGGATGAAGCGATTGCCACCGCAAAGGCTCGGATCACGCAACTCGAAGACGAAATCGCGGCGGAAACATCGAAACGCTCAGAGCTCGAACAAAGAGCCCTAGAAGCCGACACGGCACTCACAGAGGCCGAGAAGGTGTTCGAGCAGCGGCAGCAGGAGCTCGCCGAAGCCGAAGCCGAGGCACGTTCCGCCCAGCGCGCCAAGGCCGACGCGGAGAAACAGCTGCAATCCCTCCGTGAAGAGAAAGAACGCCTTGAAGCGAAATCGGCAGCGCTCCCATCAATCAGCGAAACCGATCTGGCTGAAGCCCAAGAGGTGGCAGAACAGGCGGGTGATGCCCTGAAATCAGCTGAAGACACTCTTCACACCCACAAAGCCGATGCGGAAACTCAGCGCGAGACCATGCGGGTTGCGCAGGACACGCAGCGGGAAGCGAAAGAGCGCCTGTCTCTCTTGGACAAGGAAGCAGCCGTTCTACGGCCTTTGGTTCCCGAAGCCCGCGAAGGCGAATCCGAAGGAACCCTTCTCAGTACGCTGAGGGCTCCTGAGAATTTACAAAAGGCGCTGGCTTCGGCGCTTGGCGCGGGCCTCCATGCTGCCCTCGGTGATGAGGGCGATCGCAGTTGGACCGATTTGGGCGCCTCACCCATTGCACTGCCACCTCTTCCCGAAGGTGCTGAGCCGCTCTCTTCAATGATTTATGCGCCGCCGTCCCTGACCCGGCGCCTCGCATCGATCGGCGTGATCGATGGCGCACCTGGTGATGATCAGCTTGCTGATCTTCATTCTGGCCAAATGCTGGTCAATCAGCAGGGCCAGGTCTGGCGCTGGGACGGCTTCCGCAGCACCGGTGAAGCCGACGCGCATCTCCAGGAGCTACTATCGGCGGCCTCACGGTTGAGTGAGCTGGACACAGAACGTTCGGAAGCCACCAGTGCTGCAGCGCGCGCCACGCTTGTGGTGGAGACGAGCCGTGCGTCACTCGAAATCGCTGAGGACATTCTGAAAGGCGCCGAGGACGAGGTCGCAAAGGCCAAGTCCGCGCACGACGAAGCCGCGGCCATCCTCGATAAACTCACCCGCGAAGCCGAAACAACAAAACTGCGGCGGGAAAGCATCGACGAACAACTCCTCGCTAACACTGACGCATTGGCGCAAGCAGAAGAACGCGTCACCAGCCTGCCCCAGGCAGAAGAAGTCAGCCAGCAAAGGCGGCAGGATTTAGAACTGGCACGGAGCGCTCGGGATGAGGCCCGGCGCCAGTCCGGAAGGGCACGCGGCCAAGCCGCCGATCACAGGCGCGCGTCGGCCGAGCGGCGGGATGTCTTAAGACAAAGCAACACGTCCATTAAAGCTTGGA
>CAWUIJ010000022.1:0-29923 GCA_963922235.1 uncultured Parvularcula sp.
GATCTTTGCGTGAAGCTGACGGGCAAAGGGCGTATGCGTCTCTTGGACCGTATGGTGGCGACATCCGACCGCCGCGTGGCGGCCTGGGGCGGGCTCAAAGCAAACTGGATCTACCTTCGGGTCGGCATCAAGTGGGGCCTCGGTGTTCGGAAACGCCTCGGAGATCAGTATCCAGACGTCCGCTAGCGGTCTGCGACGGCCAAGACCGCATCCACACAGCGGCGCCACAGGCCAAGACGTTTCTGACGCTCACCGTCTTCCATCCCCGGCGTGAACTGTCGGTCCTTCGCTTGCTGGGAAGCAACATCATGCAAGGAAGAGAAGTGCCCGGCCTGCAGGAACGCAAGATAGGCAGCCCCCAGAGCTGTCGTCTCCAGAACCTTCGGCCGTTCCACATCGACACCAGCGATATCAGCCAGGCGCTGCACAAACCAATCGTTTGCCGCCATCCCGCCATCAACGGAAAGACGCTCCGTCGTCAGGCCATCGGCCTCAATGGCCTGCAAGAGGTCATGGGTTTGATAGACCACGCCTTCCAAGGCTGCGCGCGCCAATTCATCCGGGCCCGTCGAGCGGGTCATACCAAAAACCGCCGCTCGAGCGTGAGGGGACCAATAGGGCGCACCCATACCTGTGAAGGCCGGCACCATGATGACTTCAGCATCGGGCTGCGCGCGCTCAGCGCGTTTCGCTGTCTCCGACGCACTGGCAAGAAGGCCCATCTCATCCCGCAACCACTGAACAGCGGCGCCAGCGATAAAGATCGATCCTTCAACAGCGAAGGTCGGTTCGCCATTGACCCGGTATGCCACGGTCGTCAGCAGTCTGTGGGCCGACTTTTTGATCTCACGGCCCGTGTTCACCACGATAAAGCAACCCGTGCCATAAGTGCTCTTCATCTGACCAGGCTCAAAACAAGCCTGACCCACGGCAGCACCTTGCTGATCTCCCACCATGCTCAAGATGGGGAGGGACCGACCCAAAAGATCAGAAGGCGTTGCGCCAAAATCAGCAGCGCTATCGCGGACTTCAGGCAGCAGCGCTCTTGGTACGTTGAATAATTCTAAGAGATCATCATCCCAGTCCTGGGCTGCCAGGCCGAAAAGGCTGGTCCGGCAAGCATTGGTCGCATCGGTGGCATGCACCTCACCGCCTGTCAGGTTCCAAAGAAGCCAGCTGTCGATGGTCCCTACGGCAAGCTCTCCCGCTTCTGCTCTTGTCCGTGCGCCCTCCACGTGATCAAGCAGCCATGCGATTTTGGATGCTGAGAAATAGGGGTCGAGCAACAGCCCCGACCGTTCAGTCACCAGCGGCTCATGCCCCGCATCAAAAAGCGCCTGACACGCATCAGCTGTCCGGCGATCTTGCCAGACGATCGCGTTATGAAGCGGCTCACCCGTTGCGCGATCCCACAGGACCACTGTCTCGCGCTGATTGGTGATCCCGATACCAACAATTGTGTGCCCTTTGGCCTCTGCCTCCTCAAGCGCAGCCTTCGCTGTAGTCAGAACCGTGGACCAGATCGCTTCGGGATCATGCTCGACATGGCCCTCGGCGGGGTAGATCTGCGGAAATTCTTCCTGTGCCGACGCCAAGATCTCTCCTCTCACGGAGAAAGCGATTGTTCTGCTCGACGTGGTGCCCTGGTCGATGGCGAGAATGGCGTCGGTCATAGGGGCGAAACTCCGAACAAAGGGATAGAAAAGAGGCGCTGTGTTTCTCACAGCTCCTCCCAAAGGTCACGGCGAGAGTGCATGGGAGCCGTGCTGCAGTGCACTTCTTTTGCGCTTCGCTCAGAGATCGCCTACACCCCCGGGGACGGGCGCGTTGCGCCACGAACCCTATGAAAGAGCTCAAGAATTAGAGCCAATGGAGGACACATGCGGACCATCCAGCACCTGGTGAATGGAAAGTCGACACCGCTGACATCCGATCGCACGAGCGATGTCTACAACCCCAACACCGGCCAAGTGCAAGCGAGCGTGGTGCTCGCTTCGACCGCCGATGTCGCAACCGCGGTGGAAGCTGCGAAAGCAGCCCAGCCCGGGTGGGCAGCGCAAAACCCGCAGCGGCGCGCCCGGGTGATGTTCCGGTTCAAAGAGCTCCTCGAAGCCAATATGGATGAGCTTGCAGAGCTTCTTTCCTCCGAACACGGTAAAGTCGTCGCCGACAGCCGCGGCGATGTGCAGCGCGGTCTTGAAGTGATCGAATTTGCGTGCGGCATCCCTCATCTTCTCAAAGGCGAGTATACGGAGGCTGCAGGCACCGGAATTGATGTCTACTCCATGCGCCAGCCCCTCGGCGTGGTGGCTGGCATCACGCCGTTCAATTTCCCGGCGATGATCCCGATGTGGATGTTCGGTATGGCCATCGCCTGCGGCAACACGTTCATTCTGAAGCCGTCGGAGAAAGACCCATCCGTTCCCGTCCGTCTCGGCGAACTGATGCTTGAAGCCGGTGCGCCCGAAGGTGTCCTGAACGTGGTGCACGGCGACAAAGAAGCCGTCGATGCGATCTTGACGCACCCCGACATTTCTGCCGTGAGCTTTGTCGGCTCATCGGATATTGCTCACTACGTCTACAGCACCGGAACCGCGCACGGCAAACGGGTTCAAGCGATGGGCGGCGCTAAGAACCACGGCATCATCCTCCCCGATGCCGATATGGAGCAGACGGTCAAAGATATGGTGGGTGCAGCGTTTGGCTCGGCCGGCGAGCGCTGCATGGCGCTGCCCGTTGCCGTGCCGGTGGGTGATGAGACAGCCGACCGCTTCATCGGCATGATGACCGATGAGATCAGCAAACTGAAGATCGGCGTCTCGACCGACCTTGACGCCCATTTCGGTCCCGTGGTGAGCGCTGCCCATCGCCAGCGGATCGAGGACTATATCGCCATGGGCCAAGACGAAGGCGCCAATCTGCTCGTCGATGGCCGGGGTGTGAGCCTCCAGGGCCATGAAGATGGGTTCTTCATCGGGCCATCACTCTTCGACAATGTCACCCCCCATATGAAGAGCTATCAAGACGAGATCTTCGGACCCGTCCTTCAGGTTGTTCGTGCGTCGAGCGCAGAAGAAGCCATCAAGCTCCCGTCTGAACATCAGTATGGGAACGGTGTTGCTATCTTTACCCGGGACGGCGGTGCGGCGCGCGACTTTGCCAAGTCCGTCAATGTCGGCATGGTCGGCATCAATGTTCCGATTCCCGTTCCCGTCAGCTACCACACCTTTGGCGGTTGGAAGCGGTCGGCCTTTGGCGATGTCAACCAACACGGCCCTGAAGGCGTGAGGTTCTACACCAAGGTCAAAACAGTGACCCAGCGGTGGCCCTCCGGCAATGTGGGCGATCAATCCTTCATTATACCTACGATGTCTTAAGGAGGCGAACCATGGCACTGACAGAAGAGCAGCACATGATCGTCGAGACGGCGGCCGGTTTTACCGATGACCGGCTCCGTCCGAACGCAGCGCGTTGGGAAGAGGAGAAAAACCTCGACCGCGATGTTTTGAAAGAGCTCGGCGGGCTGGGCTTTGGCGGTATTTATACGCGTGAGGACATCGGCGGCTCGGGACTGACGCGCCTTGATGCTGTGCTGGTGTTTGAAGAGCTTGCAAAGGGCTGCATCAGCCACTCGACCTTCCTATCGATCCACAACATGGCGACATGGATGGTGGACAACTTCGCACGCGAAGAGCTTCGTTCCGCCTACGGCCCACAATTGACAGCAGTCGATCTCATCGCCTCCTACTGTCTGACCGAGCCAGGTGCTGGATCGGATGCCGCGAGCCTCAAGACCGCCGCGAAAAGAGATGGCGATGACTATGTCCTGAACGGCGCGAAGGTCTTTATCTCGGGCGCAGGGTTTTCGGACGTGTACATCGTCATGGCCCGGACTGGCGATAACGGCCCTAAAGGCATCAGCTGCTTTTTGGTGGAGAAGGACACGCCAGGGCTCAGCTTTGGCAAGGTGGAAAAGAAAATGGGCTGGCACGCCCAACCCACTCGCATGGTGATGTTTGACGATTGCCGCGTTCCCGAGCGCAATCGTCTGGGTGAAGAGGGTGAGGGCTTCACTTTCGCGATGAAAGGGCTCGACGGGGGCCGCCTCAACATCGCGGCTGCCTCGCTCGGCGGCGCGGAGGAAGCAACGAACCGGGCGTTGGCCTATGCGCAGGAACGCAGCCAATTCGGCACGGCTATCTCCGATTTCCAGGCCACGCAGTTCAAGCTCGCCGACATGGCGACCGAAATCGAAGCGGGCCGCGAACTGCTCTACGCGGCTGCTCGCAAACTGGATGCCAGCGATCCCGGCGCCACGTCATCCTGCGCGATGGCGAAGCGGTTCGTCACCGACATGGCCTTCAAAGTCGCGAATGACGCCCTTCAGATTCATGGCGGCTACGGATATTTGGCCGATTATGAGGTGGAGCGCATCGTCCGTGATCTCCGCGTCCATCAGATCCTCGAGGGCACAAATGAAGTGATGCGCGTCATCATTTCACGGAAGCTCTTGAGCGATAACAGGCGATAGGGATCCATCATGACAGAGACGATCCTTTTCATTGGGCTCGGCAATATGGGCTCGGGCATGGCTGCCAACCTTGTCAACGCAGGTCATCGCGTCTTCGCCCATGATCTTTCAGCAGACGCAGTGGCAGCCGCGGTCGCGCAGGGTGCCAAGGCGTCAGGACCGCTCAGCGACTTTGACGCCTCGGTGGTCACCACAGTGATCACCATGCTGCCCTCGGGCGAGCACGTCGCTAAGATCTATACGGAAGACATGCCGGCTTCCCTGAGCAAGAACACGCTCTGCATCGACTGTTCCACCATCGATGTGCCAACGGCGCGCGGCTTAGGCCAAGGCGCGACCGAGCGCGGTTATCCTATGGTGGATGCGCCCGTTTCTGGGGGTGTGGCCGCAGCGGAAGTGGGTACGCTGACCTTCATGGTGGGCGGGCGTGCGGAGGATTTTGACCGAGCCAAACCCATCCTCGAATGCATGGGGCAACGCGTCTTTCACGCCGGTGGGCACGGCAATGGCCAAGCGGCCAAGATCGCCAACAACATGCTTCTCGGCATATCGATGATCGGCACTTGCGAAGCCTTTGCCTTGGCTGAGAAATTAGGCCTCGACGCGCAGACGTTCTACGACATCTCATCAACCGCATCCGGTCAATGTTGGTCGATGACGTCGTATTGTCCGGCGCCAGGTCCTGTGCCTGCAGCCCCGTCAAACCGGGATTACCAGCCAGGTTTCGCGGCGGCGATGATGCTCAAGGACTTGCGCCTTGCGGCTGATGCTGCCGAAAGTGCGGGAAGTGTTATCCCGCTGGGAGAGCATGCACGGGCGATCTATGAAGCCTTGGCCGAGGACGGAGCAGGGGACAAAGATTTCTCGGTCATCCTCCCCATGCTGAAAGAGGGAACCCTGCGCGGTTAAACATCGCGTGCCAGCCTGATGCCGGTGAATTGCCACCGGGCATCAGGCGGGAAGAAATTTCGGTACGTGCTTCTGATATGCCCAGGCGGGGTCGCGCAACTTCCGCCCTTCAGAACCAATTGGCTCGACATGAATTTGCCATTGTACTCGCCAATCGCACCCTCAGGCGCACGGTACCCAGGATAGGCAGAGTAGGCACTTTGCGTCCAATCCCACACTGTTCCGTAGGCCGACCCAAGCCCATGATCGCGACCCACCAAGTGGGGATGGACAAAACCCTCGGCATCGAGAAACTGACCCTCATCCGCCGAGGACTGACGAAGCGCGATTTCCAGTTCGAACTCTCTTGGCAATCGTGCTTTCGCCCACTCCGCATAGGCAAAGGCTTCATAGGCGGACACATGCGAAAGGATCCCATCACGCCGCAAAGGCAAAAGGCCGTGCAGGGAGAACTCAAACCACTCGCCATCGATCTGATGCCAGTAGAGCGGCTTGCTCACGTGATTGGCCTGCACCCACGCCCAACCGTCTGACAGCCAAAGAGACGGTGCCGCGTACCCACCATCCTCAAGAAAATCGAGGAACTGCCCATTGGTCACCGGTGTTCCGTGGACCGCAAATTCATCAAGCCAGGCCTGGTGCTGGGGGCCTTCATTGTCAAAGTGAAAGCCTTCGCCGGCAAAGCCGACATCCTGCAGGCCACCAGAAAACGTCACCCAACGTTCATTCGCAGCGGCCGATGGATTGCCCGTGCGATCGATCTCGCCTTCCGTCAACGGCAAAGCTGCAGGGAAAAGCGGATTGATCGCAAAAGCCGCCTTTATATCCGTGCAAAGAAGCTCCTGATGCTGCTCTTCATGGCGGATGCCTAGCTCAATGATCGACGAAGCGTCTGACCACAGCCCATCGCTCAGCGCCATGATTAGAGCAGAAACGCGCTCTTCGACCGCCTCCCGGTAGGCCATCACCTCGCGGCAGGTCGGCCGCGAGAGCAAGCCGCGCTGCGCCCGTGGCCATCGCTCGCCGACAGCTTCGTAATAAGAATTGAAATGGAATCGATAGTCCGGATGGTGAGGCGTAAATCCGTGCTCGAACTGTTGGAGCAGGAATTCCTCGAAAAACCATGTGGTGTGGGCGAGATGCCACCGGGTTGGGCTGGCATCTGGCATGACCTGCAGAACCATATCTTCCGGTTCGAGATGCCGCGTGAGTGTCGCTGTTCTTCCGCGCGTCAACTCAAAACGCTCGAGGAGCGCCTTGCGGTCTGACGACTCCCGCAGCTTGGCGGCTTTTGCGTCTTCAACCATGCGTGATGTTCTGCTGAGGAAGAGGGTTCACGACCCACGCAATCCTCGCACCCTTCTCCGCTGACGCCGCTTGCTTGCACGTTCGAGGCTCAATGTCCAATCCTCCGCGCGACGGTCACGGCTTCTTTATCACTCCTTATCCGGATCTATAGACGCCTTATCCGGTCACGTCGCGGCCGACGAACCGGTAGACGGAATCTGGATGCGAAGGGTCGCTGTTGTCTTGAACACCAAGCGATTCACCACGAGCGACACACCAATGATGCTGAAGAATGTGATCGCCATGAAATGGATATAGTGGAGGTTCGCTGTCCAACTGAGAAGGCCAAGGACTGGGCCGTTCGGATTGAGGCCGCCGACAAACTCCGCCATCGTCCCCTCCGTCACATCGCCGGCAAATGCTGCGCGTGTTGTCTCCGTGCTCAGAATAAAGGTGTGGACGGCGTAGAAGGAGACACCAAAGACCACACCGATCATGGCCGTGCGATAATCCACATCATTAAACAGAAGAGCCAGCGTGAACGCCGCAAGAACAGGCATCGATCCCAAGCCATAGAGCTGCTGTAGCAAATTGATCAGGCTCTCAGCGTTGGCAAAGACCGGGACCATCACAATCGCGAGCACAACCATGATCAGTGAAAAGATGGTCGACACCCGCGGGACGTTCACATTGGGGTTGATGTAGCGCTGATGAATATCACAGACATAAAGCGCAGCTGCTGAATTCAAAAGCGAGTTGAACGTCGTCAGCACCGCTGCCGCCATCATCGCAGCAAATGCACCCGACAAGTAGGGCGGCAGAATATCACCGACCAAAGTACCAAAGGCTGCGTCATTGATATCGCCATAAAGCTTGAACGCCACGACGCCTGGGACAACCACAATCACTGGAACAATCAGAAGACGGATGCCTGCGGCGAACATGATGCCCTTCTGCGCCTCACCCACGGTCTTCGCTGCCATCGCTCGCTGGGTAATCGTTTGATTGGTCGACCAATAATAGATCTGAATAAGAACCATTCCGGTGAAAAGTGTCGGGAACGGAATAGGGGAGTCTGCCCCGCCGATCATCGACAACCGCTCCACGGGCACCCCTGATGTGAAGTCGAAATCAACGGCACGAAGGGCCAGGAACACGACAAGCAATGCGAGCGTCAAAAGCCCCACGCCGCTATAGGTGTCGGACACCGCCACCGCTCTGAGCCCTCCAAGGATCGCATAAGCAGCCCCGACAATCGCGAAAAAGACCGCAATCACCATCAGCGGCAAGCTCGTATCAAACATCGTCTTCATAAAGAGCGAGCCGCCATAAAGCGCCGCTGGCAGGTAGATGAGCAGTGTTCCGGCCATGAAGATGACGGAGATCAGGGCACGAATATGCGGGTTGTTGTAACGCTTCTCGAGAAGCTCCGTCGTCGTTGTACAATTGTTGCGGTAATAGATCGGAATAAAGAGGAACGCGAGAATGAAGAGGCCAGCAACGGCAGCCAACTCCCACCACGCCAGAAGCAACATCTGATTGCCATTCATTCCCACAAGCTGGTCGGTGGAAAGATTGGTCAGGGTGATCGAACCGGCGACGAAAAACCAAGGAAGCCCATTGCCTGCGAGGAAATAATCGTGGGCGGAGTTGTCTTCTGCCGCTTGACCCCTCGCTCTGCCTCCCGAGCATTGCCACCAGGTCAGGCCGCCAATAAGCGCCGTCAGGCCAAAAAAGACGATAATCTGGAGCGGATCCAGGGACAGTTTATCCGAACTCACGTTGTCCTCCGCGCCGCCATGCGCCGCTTGTTATCAGAGACGCCACCACGACCGGCAAAAAGACAGACGCCGGTGTCGAATCCCATTTTCATTTTCCAACATCGTAGAGTAAGAAATCGAACGTTCAATCCTGCTGCGCTTTAGGACCGTCTCATCCTCATGACCGATGAAGCCTCATCCTTTGTCACCTTGAGGGCGGCCCATGTCCAGCTGACGCTTGCCACGGCTAGAGGCCAACGCCCGGCAGTCCTGCATTGGGGCCGGGTTCTTGCGAACACAGCTCCGCAAGATCTGACCCTGCTGGCCACGCGTCAATGGGCATTTGGTGGGCCCTCGATCGATATCGGCCCGTCCCTCTCGAATGAACGAGGAGCAGGGATGAGCGGGCCGTCGGGCTTTAACGCGCATCGTGATGGCAGGGATTGGGCGGCGATTTTTGTCGTCGAACGGGTCGAGCAAAGCGATGCCCACGCGGTCACCGTGCATTGCGGCGATCAGAATGTCGGGATAGGCATCGCCTACAGTTTCGCCCTTGATCCCAAGACCGGCATGCTGACGATTGTCACCACGATCACGAATCGCGGGGAGGCGCCTCTGACGATCGATTGGGCAGCCGCCGCTGTCATCCCTCTGGATCAAACCTTCACCCGGCTGTGGGGGTTCACCGGGCGCTGGGCCGGCGAATTCGAGGTGCAAGAGATTGACGCCCATCGCGGCAGTTATGTGCGTGAGAACACCGCTGGCCGGACAAGCCATGACAACTTCCCTGGCCTCATTGCCCTTGCGCCGTACACAACCGAGCAAGCAGGGCCCTGCGCCGGCTTCCATCTGGGGTGGAGCGGCAACAATCGCGTACGCGCTGATCGGCACACAGATGGCCGAAGCTTTGTCCAGATGGGCGAGCTTTTCTTTCCCGGTGAGATGGCGCTTGAGGCGGGCGCAGGCTATGAGACACCCGTGCTTTATGCGGCGTGGTCGGATGAAGGCTTGAATGGGCTTTCACGGTGCTTTCATGACCATCTGAAAGGCAGCGTTCTTGATACCCGGACGCGCGACAAACCGCGGCCTGTTCACTTCAACACCTGGGAAGCCGTCTATTTCGACCATAGCGAAGAGAGACTGATGGCGCTCGCTGATCAGGCCGCATCGGTGGGTGCGGAACGTTTCGTTCTTGACGATGGTTGGTTTGGCGGCCGTAGAGACGACAGCGCTGGCCTCGGCGATTGGCAGGTGTCTTCAGATGTCTACCCCAACGGGCTTGGCCCCTTGGTTGATCACGTGCGTAGCCTCGGCATGGAGTTTGGCATCTGGTTTGAACCAGAAATGGTCAACCCGGACAGCGACCTTTATCGGAAGCACCCAGAATGGGTTCTCCATGCGGAAGGTGTCCAGGCCATTCCGTCTCGAGATCAACTGGTTCTTGATCTCACCCAACCAGCGGTCACCGCTTACCTTTTTGATGCCATCAGCACGATTGTTGAGACGTACAAGGTCGATTACATCAAATGGGATATGAACCGAGACATTCAGCATCCCGGCGATCAAGACGGCCGAGCTACCGTGCATCGCCAAACGCGCGCGGTTTATCAGTTGGTCGAGCGCCTACGGAACCAACACCCGAATCTTGAGATCGAAAGCTGCTCCTCCGGCGGTGCGCGCACGGATTTTGGGATCCTCGCTCATACCGACCGCCTTTGGACATCAGACAATAACGATGCGCTCAGCCGGCAAACGATCCAGCGGGGTGCCAGTTATTTCTTCCCTCTCCGGGTTCTTGGAAGCCATGTGGGTCCAAAGACGTGCCATATCACAGGACGGGTTTTCGACATGGACTTCCGTGTGGGGACCGCCCTGTTCGGGCATATGGGTATGGAGGTTGATCTCGCCCATGAGACCGAGGCGGATCTTGCGACGCTTCGCCAAGGCATCGCGCTTTATAAAGAGCACCGACAACTCTTGCACACGGGCGATCTCCACCGTCTTGATACGGCCGACTATCTGAACATTGTAGGCGTTGTCGCTGAGGATCAGTCGTCCGCGCTCTATTCCTGCGCTAAGATCAATGACCACGGAGCAACCTTGCCAGAGCGTGTGCATTTCGCGGGCCTCGATCCGAACCGCTCCTATCGTGTCAAGATCGTGTGGCCCGGCGTGTCACCTTCACTGACAGTGCCCTCACTGGTGGAGCACGCGGACCTTTACGGAGAAGGACGCATCTTGACTGGCGAAGCGCTCACCCATTTTGGTATGCAGTTGCCGCTCGTGAGACCAAACACGTGCCTGATTTATCACTTTGAAGAGACGACGGATCAATAAGCTCCCATGACTGACCTTCGAACGCTTCAAGACACAGTCCGCGGCAACCCTATTCATCGCCGCACCCATAGGAAGGCGGATGGCCGCGAGCTTCTTCTCTATGGCTATCAACCACATCAGTTGCCAGTGCTGAAAGAAACGGATGACCCCGTCGCTAAAGGAGGCGAACTTCGCTGGCATCCTTTTCGGCAGGAATGGAACGTCTACGCAGCCCACAGACAAAATAGGACATACAAGCCGTCGGCAGCCGACGATCCTCTCGCGCCCTCCCAACCAGGTGGTGCGGCGACGGAAATTCCGTTTGAGGATTTCGAGCTCGCCGTCTTCGAGAACAAATTCACAAGCTTGCACCCTCAAGCTCCGAAACCTCCGGTCATCCCGCTCATCGGCCTGAAACCCGCGATTGGCCGTTGCGATGTGGTGGTCTATGCACCTGAAGCCAAAGGGAACCTCCATTCCGTCGGCCAAGACAAACGCCGTTTGCTGATCGCTGCGTGGACGGATCGGTACCGTTCGATGTTCGATCTTGGCTGCCAATATGTGATGCCATTTGAAAGCCGAGGAGAAGAGGTTGGCGTCACGCTGCACCACCCCCATGGCCAAATCTATGGCTTCGGTGAGATCCCCCTCGTTGAAAAGACGACCGTACAGGCATTTGAGGCAGGCTACGACCTGACCCAAGGAATGGATCAGTGGACAAACTACCATGTGGCTGAGGCTGGTCCTATCCTCGCATTTTGTCCGCCTTTTGCGCGTTTCCCCTACGAAGTCTGGATAGCGCCCAAACGAAGAGTTCCAGGGCCGTGGGCGATGACCGAGGACGAGCTTGATGGCTTTGCAACCCTGCTCGGCGATATGACCCGCAGGTACGATGCCTTTTTTGAGCGGGACACGGCCTATATGCTCACGCTCCACGCATCACCAAGGGGCTTTGAAGATACTTATCACTTCACAGCGCAATTCTACCCCATCCTCCGTGCACCCAACCGTGTGAAGTTTCTCGCATCGGTCGAGCAGGGGACAGGCGTCTTTACCGTGGATGTCATGCCAGAGAGCGCAGCCGACGTGTTGAGGGCTCAATGACTGTCGAGAGCTTCTTTGAGAACGTCTATCGCGCCCCGCCTCAGCATACCGTCTTTGTTCCCGGTCGTGTGAACCTGATCGGTGAGCATATTGACTACAATGGCGGCAGCGTTCTTCCCCATGCGTTGCATCGCGGCGTCCATCTCGGGCTGTCGCTTCGCGGCGATGATCAAGTGGTAGTCGCCTCCGACCGCTTCGAAGGAACATCGCGATCCACGTTGGGCGAGGCGCCCCAGCACTCTTGGGCACGCTATGCTGTTTTCACGTTGCAGCTCGCCAAAGACATCGGTTGGCTGAGCACTGGTGCAGACATCGCCATCGTTTCTAACTTGAGCGACGGCGCAGGGCTGTCGTCGTCGGCAGCGCTTTGTGTCGCTGTTCTGAAGACACTTCGTTCTGCATGCAGAACGGATGTGACCGACGTCGATATTGCCAAGCTCGCACGCCGAGTCGAGAACGACTATATCGGCATGCCTTGCGGCATCATGGACCAAATGGCTGTCGCCGTTGCGAGCGAAGGCAATGCTTTGTTCCTTGATACGGCTTCACTCGCCTATGAAGAGATTGCATTGCCCGCGGATATCAGTTTCCTCGTGGTCCATTCTGGTATCCACCGAGAGCTCGCTGACGGCCGCTATAAGGCGCGTAAGGAAGAGTGCGATACCGCTAAGGAAGTCTTGAGCACTGAAGATCTGTGCCATATCCGAGAGGATGATATAAGGTCGGTCACTTCGCTGCCATCCGCAATTCTTCGCCGTGTGCGTCATTGCATCACGGAACATCGGCGTACGGTGCAAGCGGCGGACCTTCTTAGGTCGCAGGACATCGAGGGGTTCGGTGTGTTGATGCAGGAGAGCCATGCCTCCATGCGCGATGACTTCGAGATGTCGCTGCCAGAGATCGACGCCCTGATCGAAACGGCCATGGAAAACGGCGCTTTGGGCGCACGGCTGACAGGGGGAGGTTTTGGCGGCTGCATCGTTGCGGCAGTCCCACGGGCTGATGCAGACCTCTGGACCCTGAAGGTGTTGGAGCGCCATCCCCAGGCGTTTCTTGTTGAGTAAGTTCTCAACTGCGTGAGCAAAAGAAAGGTGACAAGATGGCTGATTCCCTAGGCACATTATCCGCCCGTCAGGAAGCCATCATTCTGCTTGTCGAACAAACCGGCTTTGCCACGATCGCAGAGCTTGCTGAGCGATTTGACGTCACGACACAAACAATCCGGCGAGACGTCAATGCTCTGTGCGGCTCGCAAGATCTGGCACGATTTCATGGTGGGGTCGGATTGCCCAACAGCGTCCAGAACGAAGACTACTCTGACCGCCGCTCCGTTCTCGCATCAGCCAAGGATGACATCGGCACGCTTGTTCGGTCCATCATTCCCAACAATGCCTCGTTGTTCATGAATATTGGTACCACCACCGAGGCCGTCGCTCAGCATCTGCTCAACCATCAAGGGCTGCGCATCGTCACCAACAATCTTCACATTGCGGACGTTTTCTCAAAGGTCCCGGGATACCAGGTGATGGTGTCTGGGGGTTATGTACGTGGCGGCGATGGCGGTATCGTGGGGGAGGGTGCCATTGATTTCCTACGAGGTTTCCGGCTCGACTTTGGGATTATTGGCATCAGCGGCATCGATCCGGATGGATCCTTGCTCGACTTTGATTACCGCGAGGTGCGCGCCGCACAGGCCATTATCGCCAATGCGCGCAAGACGATCTTGGTCGCCGATCACACCAAATTTGGACGAGCGGCCATGGCGAAAGTTGCGGCACTCGACAGTATCGATGTTCTGGTCACGGACATGCCCGTTCCACCTGCGTTCGATGACGTGATGGAAAGTGCGGGCGTGGAGGTGGTCTATCCAGGCTCCACCAACGCGCCAAGACCGCCCGCCCTGACTTGATTGGAGGCCAGCGGTTAGGTTCATCTGACAAGCTTGATGTTCAAAAATGAACATGCCAAACTCGAGAATGAACATTGAGGCGGACCGAGCCACGTCATGAGCATGTATGATCTTCTCGTCATTGGCGGCGGCATCAATGGTGTTGGCATCGCGCGCGACGCCGCCGGGCGAGGCCTCAGCGTCCTTCTCTGCGAGAAAGATGACCTGGCCAGCCACACGTCATCCTGGAGCACCAAGCTGATCCACGGCGGCCTGCGCTATCTTGAACACCGCGAGTTTCGTCTGGTGCGCGAGTCGCTGCTGGAGCGCGAAGTTCTCCTCAACGCTGCTCCGCACATGGTCAAACCCTTGCGCTTTGTCCTGCCCCACCATGAGGGACTGAGACCAGCCTGGATGCTCCGTCTGGGTCTTTTTTTGTATGATCACATTGGCGGCCGGAAGTTGCTCCCCCCGACCGAGCGGATCGATCTTCAGAGCGACCCCCTCGGGGAACCGTTGGCTGAGAGGTTCACCGATGCCTTTGAGTACACGGATTGCCAGGTCGACGATTCGCGCCTGGTCGTCCTCAATGCCATGGACGCCAGAGATCGCGGGGCCTCTATCCAAACGCGCACAAAGGTCACAAGCGCCGAACGGGACGCTGATCACTGGCGCGTGACCCTCACCGATCGCCAAGGCGCCGAAGAAACTGTGAAAGCCAAGGCGCTCGTGAACGCAGCTGGCCCCTGGGTGACAGATGTTCTCAGCGACGTGAACGGAGTGGAAGCGCGCAAGAAACTGCGACTCGTCAAAGGCAGTCATATCCTGACCCAACGCCTTTACGACCATGATCGCGCCTATATTTTTCAGAATGCGGACGGGCGGATCATTTTCACCATCCCTTACGTCAATGACACAACGCTGATCGGAACCACAGACGAGCCGTTCGAAGGTGATCCGCAAGCCGCAAAGATCAGCCAACAAGAGACCGACTACCTTTGTCAGTCCGTCAGCGAATATCTCGCCAGGCCGGTCACGCCGGATAGGGTCATCGGCAGTTTCTCAGGCGTCCGGCCACTTTATGATGAGCTCGGAAAGAAAGAGGCGTCCGCTGTCACCCGCGATTATGCGTTCGATATTGAACATGACGGCAGTGCACCTATTCTTTCGGTTTACGGAGGTAAACTCACCACCTATCGCAAACTGGCTGAACAGGCGCTTGAACACCTTCAGGCCCATCTCCCGGAGATGACGGGTGCCTGGACGCGCGAGGCGGCGTTACCGGGCGGCGCATGCGGTTACAGTGCATGGGAGGGTCGCGCTTCTGAGCTGAAAGAACGCTACTTCTTTTTGGATTCCGCCGTCATGGAACGAATGCTCCGTGCCCACGGCGAGAACATCACCCAATGCCTCGGCGATGCCACCAGCGAAGAAGAGCTTGGCCGTCACTTTGGACACGGCCTTTTTGCCATCGAAGTCGACTATATGATTGATTACGAGTTCGCTCGCTCAGCAGACGACATTCTCACACGCAGGACGAAGCTGGGCGAGCTCATGACGGATCAACAAAAGGCCGCCATAGAACAGTACACTTCAGATCGCGTTGAGGCCATGACCTGATCGCCTCAACGACCACCAACAGCTTGTAACAGGTGGTTCAGAGGCCAACGCTTTGGAAGAATGCAATCCGGCAGGAATGCCTTCCTCAATGTGTTCGACAGGGCTCGCCGGATTGCAGCTAGCGTTTTTCACGATCAAATAAGCGCCATAAGATTCCGCAAGGTCCTCTGATTGCGGAAAATCGCGCGCGTACTCAGTGACGAATCGGATATCGGACTGTTGCGCCTGCAACCATTGGGTGGCATCAAGATAAATGGCGTCGAGTGAACCGTGCACTGATTCATGGATTACGAGTTCCTCAAGCACACCGCGGGGAAGGAAGTCGTTGGCCACTGTTTCCGTATGGATCACAAACCCACTAAGAAAGCCAGTGAAGGTGGCCGAGCCTCCTTGGGTGACTACGAGCAAATCGACGATGCCGACATCACCGCCGCTCTGAGATACGGCGGCTATGTGGTGGATCTTCCGAACACAGCATGAAAATCCTTTCGGCATAACGTTCACGACGAGCCAGCTGCTCGATCGTGAGGAAGACATCGTGACGCAATCAGGCTATGACCTCATCAGACGCCGCGTGTTCTTTAACTTGAGCAAGTCGTTCTAAGTTTTTACTCAGACTACAAAACTAAAAAGGGGTGCCGCGGCGCCCCTTTTTATTGCGAGGCTGAATGGCGATGGGCTTACAAACCTGCTCGCAAGGCATGCTCCTTTGGTCGCTCTAACGGCCTTGCCCGCATGACCACTCTTCTAGTGGAGTGTGCTCAGCATAGTGAGTGTTGCTAGATCAATGGCGACAATGACTGACGGAGGAATGGGCGTTTCATCCGGGACACATTCGACAAGTGCATCGATACCTGCCTGTCACTTTAAGTCATGCCGCATCGGCAGTTTCGGGCGTGCGGGGCACCGGCGTTTTGGAATGGTCGCTTCGGTAGCGGAGCAAGCAGCGCTAAGGCTGTGGCTTATGGGCCGGAGCTGAGCTATCATGGGAATTCTCAACTGCAAACAGGCGAAAGCATGCGCACTTTCAGACCGAACCTTGCGTCTACAGCCATCATTATTGTTGCTGCGCTTTCTTGCGCAACCGCGCTGACCGGCAAAGGCCGTTCGTCGGAGCCGGAGGAGCGATCCTTTGAAGGCCGACCGTACGAGCTCTTCGTGCCGGAAACGGCGACCCGGCCGGCGCCTGCGGTGCTGGTCCTCCACGGCTCCACGGGGAGCGGTGCCGGCGTTCGGAAGGAAACGAATTTCGATCTTTGGGCGGAGAAGTACGGCGTCGTCGCAATTTATCCCAATGGCGTTTCCGGCTGGAATGATGGCCGCAATTCGCGGGAAGCTATCAAGTCGGACGCCGACGATGTTTCCTATCTGCTGGATTTGGTAGAAGATCTGGCAGCGGATGGTTTGATCGATCAGAATGCTGTTTATGCGATCGGCATGTCCAATGGTGGCGGTATGGCTATGCGTCTTGCCTGCGAGCGTGGGGATCGAATTTCCGGCATCGGTGTGGTGACAACAAAGGAAGTCTACGGCCTCGAATGCGATGGGCATCGTCCGATTCCCACAACCTTTTTCTTGGGAACAGAAGATCGGCTCTTGCGGCATGAAGGTGACCCGACTGGTAAAGAGGGACTGAGCCGCCGCAGTGTCGGATCGGCCTATTCCGCCGACGAAACGATCTCTAGATGGAGAGAACGGAACAGGTGCGCAATTGAACCTTTTACTTCCTTTATAGATCAGTCTAAAGAAGATGAAATTAGTATTGATCGCTTTGAATACCAAGACTGCGCGGCGCCGCTTGTCTACTACGAAATTCATGGCGGAGGGCATACCTGGCCAAGCCCAATGACGCGCTATCGCTCTGTGGCCCGTCTTGTTCGAGGCAGAACAGCGCGTGATCTTGATGCCAGCGAGGAGACGCTTAGAATTTGGTTGGGCGAGCCAGGCCTTTGACATAATATCGAAAATGCAGGCTAACTCTCGTCGCAAGCCCAATGTCCTTGGCCGGACCGCGATTGCAATGGCGTAGACTGGGCACAGAATATGGTCCACACTGAACCGGATTTGCAAGCAGGCGTTTCGATCCGTAGGCATCTTATGGCAATGTCACGGTAACGTCGACCCGTCAGGTCGGGCTTCATGACCTTCCTGACTTGCTACAAGCGCCACCGTTTCTCGCCCGAGGTGATCGCTCACGCAGTTTGGTCCCGCGGTCGCTGCAGTCGTTCGGCGGCGAGCTCCAAAGCGAGGCGATGTCTGGCACCTTGATGAGGTTCAGGTGAAGATCGGAGGCAAGCTATACTGGCTGTGGCGGTCCGTTGATGCTGACGGGTACGTCCTTGACGAAGTGGTTTCCGTGAGCCGCGACAAGAAACAGGCTCGGCGGTTGCTCGTGCGGTGCCAGAAGTCACTGGGCTGGAAGAAGCCCTCGGCGGATCGACACCGACAAGCTCAGGCAACCTTGGGCGGAGGTGGTGAAGGTTCGGATCAGTGAGCCGCTCGGCCTTTCTTCTTTGCAGGAGGATCCGGGGGGGCGTGCCGCTTGACTTGATGGCAACGGGATACACAGGCCAGGACCCTTTCGAAAAAGCTCAAGCCATGCATCCCAGCTTTCCGCACGCCGCGGGAACATTGGTGGCCAATGTCAAGGATTTAGCTTTATGGGCCTACGCTCTGCACCATGATGGAATTCTCAGTCAGCCATCCTATCTGGAGATGATCGCGCCCACGCGCCTCAATGATGGAACCGTTCAGGATTATGGGTTCGGATTGTTTATTGGTGCCGATGCTGATGGCCGCCCAACCATCGGTCACAGCGGCGGCATCTATGGTTTTTCAACGGACAGCATTTACTACCCAGACGAGGACGTCTTTATCGCAATCCTCGTCAATTCAGATGAGCCCTCCTCAGATCCTTCTTTAGTGATGCTGGGGCTCTCGGAGCTGTTGTTCGGTGCCGAGTAAGCGTCTTTGTCCGGCCCCATGAATCCGGGACATTCACGGTTATCGCATTATAGTATTTGCGACAATGCATATTGTGCAGTTAAAAAGCTGTATGCGGTGGATTCTATCACGAAGTGCGAAATTCTAGGGTTTATGCGGCTTTGCGGTGAGATGCGGAGCATGCGTGATGGGTCGAAGATACTGCCAGTTGGATTTGGATGAGCGGCGTCAGATTTGGCGGATGCTGGGCGATGGCTTTTCGGTGCGTGAGGTCTCGGCGAAGCTGAACCGGCATGTCTCGACGATCTATCGTGAGCTGCAGCGGAACCGTTTTTTTGGCGGTGATCCTGTCTGCAAATTCTAGCGATATTATCCCGTGACGGCGCACCAAGCCGCCGCTGAACGGCGGGCGCGCCAGGCCAAACTGGTGCGGTATCCGAGCTTGCAAAAGGCTGTCGTCAAAAGACTCCAAGGTCATTGGTCGCCGGAGCAGATTGCCGGTCGGATGAAGCTCGAAGGTCGCCGACTGCGGGTCAGTCACGAGACGATCTATCGCTTCGTTTACGGATCGGTCGGGCGCGATGAAGAACTCTACCGGTATCTGGAAACAGGCCGAAAGAAGCGCAGGAGACGCTATGTTCGCAAGCCTCGCGGGTTCTCCATCGCACTGGAGAATCTGATCGCAAACAGACCTTTACAGATCAAAGAGCGATTGGACTTCGATCACTGGGAAGCAGACCTGATGATCTTCCGCCGTGAATATGGCAAGGCGAATGTCATGTCGTTGATTGAGCGGAAAAGTCGGTACCTCTGCGCCGCCAGGAACCAGAGCCGCCATTCAGAACCCATCTTCAGCCGGATTGGCGAGAAGCTCGGTCTCTTACCCCCTTCTCTCAGACGCACACTGACGATGAATCGGGGCTCAGAGTTCGCTGCATACCGATCACTGAAGGACGAACTGGGTACCCACAGCTACTTCTGCGACCCAGCAGCACCGCACCAGAAAGGCGCTGTGGAGAATACGAACCGAAGGCTGCGGCGGTTCCTACCCAGAAGCACAAACGTCGCCACCCTACCCGAACGAGCGTTCGACAAGATTGCCAACCAGCTCAACCGCACACCGAGAAAATGCCTCGGCCACCAAACACCCGAAGAAGTGCTACGAGATGCTATCGCGGAAGCGATCAATGGAAACAGAGCGAAGCTGCCGCTTCGCACTTCACGGTGAGGTCACACGGGGTAGGCTCTATTCTCACGCTTAAGAAACCTCGGCGCTCATACTGAACCATGAATTTATGCGCCGAACGTCACCTATCGTCTCGGCTGTCTGATGGCCTGCCGCTCCCCGCACTCGCCATCGCCCCAACCATCAGCTATCAACCCTGAGGACTCTCAAAATGATCGAGGGCGCCTCGGGCAGCAGACCAACCAGCTGCACCATGAGAGGATCTTTACTAAGCCAACAGACATCGCTGGATGAGGCCGTCCATGCACTCAAACCAATTCAACTAGAATCTTTAACATCGCCAAGTTGCGTTATGACAAGATTGTAGTGATCGATGAGATCGCTAATCGCACCCGACAAAAACAAGTTATCGTCAAGCAAATGGGCGTTTCCGGTCTGGGGGTACTTACTCCAATCAGGTTGCAGATCCCCAGGCTGCAAATCAGGTCTTGAATCGACTAAAGAGCGGTTGCTATCCACGAATCGACTTTGAATAGCCTTCGCCGTCTTAGCGTTGAGTTCGAGTCGCTGGCGAACAGGTAATAAATCTAAAACTCTAAAATCGATTTTTTGTTTCTGGCCTGCATCAGACAGTGCATTTACAATCGCCATTACACCGATATCAAGTGCCTCATTTATTCTCTCAATTGGCTCGAAGCTGCTGAGGTCCAAGCACAGAGACTTGGATAACACACTCAAAAAATCTGGTTTCCTTTTAAATGGAACGCAAACTGTCGCCCCTAACCCGAACACTTCCGCCCATGCTGAAACAAGTAACTGGTAATTGAAATACCAGCTGGTACCCACGGCCCTTTCGAAAAAGTCTTTCCTCACAACACCACCGACCCGTGACTGAGTCGACGCTAATGACACGAGCACATCGACTTGAGGCCTAAGATGAATGTACACCTCCACCGATGAGAAAATCTCGTTTAAAAGTTTTGCCACCCGTTCTATCTGCTCAGGAGTTTTAAGCCTCGAGTGAAAATGCTCACTCGAAATAACGCATACGTTGGCTGTGGCGTGACTATCAACTTGGCGCCTTAGCGACGTACTCGCATCAGCCCTGAACTTGCGAACTTGTAAGTCATTGCTGATACCAAGTGCGATCATCGCCTCGTCGGCGTCCTCGGCATTCAGTGCATACATTGCGAGGTGTCGGTGATTTTCCCCTCCGAGCTTGGACGGATAAAAAATGCCATGTTCCAGTAAGCGCTCTCGATTAACGTGGCAAAACCTTTGGAACGAAGTTGTGCCAGTTTTTTCAGTGCCAATGTGTAAGATACACTTCACAATGGATCTGTTTCCAAGGATGTTTGCTTAACATGATGATCTAATATGGCGCTGAATACTTTGCGCGGACACCATTGGGCACTCCTGTATTGATTTAGGGATCCAGTATAACTGATATACTCCAAAACGTTTTCCTCCAACAACTTAGGCTGAGCACAAATCATCGATATCATAATCAGGGTCTTGACCGTGTTGACCCATATGCCAACCAATAAGCGTTGCCGCCTTAATCTTTAACTCATCAAATATCTGGTCAGGTCCCAAACTGTTTTCCAGACCAATCCTATTTGCGAAGCGTTTATAGTCTACCATATATTGCAACGCCTCCTCAGGACTGCTTGGTGCAAGTCGATAGCCAAACTCAGACTTAAAAAATGCGCCCTCCGTTTCACACCTTTTTAGCGTTCCCAACACATCGAAGTCATGAGAATGGATAACCACAGACTTTGGTGCGTAACCTTTTGTGTACCCCGCTTCTATAATATCTCTGGCCCAAACTTGATCCTCTCCGTACGGAATCTCTTGATACGGAATTTTTTCCCATACATCGCGCCTCATGCACGAGCTGTTGTCGCTGTAGTAATGCAAGATTTGGCGCCAACTTTGATCTCCGTTTTCCCAGCGCTCCCGATCAGAATCAGCGCAAAGTAAAACACCATGCTCATCGTGCATATTAAAATGTTCTAAGATTTCCCGCTTCCGGAAAACTGAATGGTGGCCGTAGGGGATGTGCCTTCCGAACACACCAGCGACGTTCGGGGAGTGATCCAAAACACAAACTAGATTGTGCAACCAAAACTTGTCGTAAGGTAACGCATCCTGGGTGAGGAACGCGATAAACCGACCGCTTCCCTTCGACGCGAGAAGGTTTCGAGTTCGTCCGTGTTGAAAATCTGTTTGGTCGATTTGAAACAGATTGACCTGGGCGTGATTCGACAACCACTCAAACGTACCATCTGTAGAAGAACTATCGCAAACCCAGATTTTGAACGTGTAGGGACTTTTTTGTTCATACAATTTCGGAAGTAACTTTTGCAGATCCTCTAGCCCGTTCCATGTTGGGATACATATGTCGACGTCGTAGACATCCCCGCAGTCATCAGTTGGGAAGACAGCTTTGGTTGTCGCAGTTACATCGTTATGAATTGCGTTGAGAACGGTCTTCCCGCTCTTATCCCAGCTAAACTTCGAAACCCAACGGTAGGCCTCAACTGCTTGTTCGGCGCGCCCTTCTGGATCACAAATCAATTGCTCAAGCTGTCGAGCTATATCTGCTGGCATTGGCCCTGCGAAACTCACCACCTCGTCTGGAAAAATTGCCCTTGTGCTGGCTGTGTCCAGTTCCAGCAAAGGCAATCCGCACGACATCATTTCCTGAGGTACGAGCGAATAGTTTGTACCGGAAAAACACACCCCAATGTCGCATTGGCGATACAAAGCACCTAGATCTTCCGGTTTCAGAACACCGTGGTTGCGAGCTATAAAAGGAGTTTCGGAGAACATTAGTTTGTTGTCGCCGAAGAAGTCGACTTCAAAATCAACTCCGCGCTTAGAAAGAATCTCGAGAGCCGCGAAAACAAGTTCAACACAGCGTCGATCTGTATGCCCGCGAGCGTAAACGGCAACACGTGGCACCCCTACACTATACTTAAGTCGCTCTGTTCGCTCGTCGAGAGATTCAGCTCCAAGAGTATATTCTGATGAAGCTGCGAGATAAAACGCCGTTGCTCTTCGACCGTACTGGTCTCGCATTTTTTGCCGGAGCCAAGGAGACGCGCATAAACAATGGAAGTCATAGCGATAGCTTGCTTCTGCAAGTATTCCACGCGAACCAGTTGGGTAGAACTCTTTCTCGTGGTCTTGGACGAAGTAGAATTTCGATCTGAACCCGGATTGCTCAGAAACTGGAAATGTAGTTGCATAAGAAGTCGCGATAAGAGCATCGCCCTGCGCCTGAAAAAAACTCTCATCTAGCCAACGAAACTGAGCTCGTACCGCCTGGTAATGAAGGTTACAGCGGCTGAAGGCTTCATCGATTGAACTAAAGCCCTGGTCGTTTTGAACCCAAACCGTACACTGGTGACCTTGTAGTTCGAAATAGCGAACGAAGCGGAAAATTGTCATGTGACCACCGCCGCCAACACCGAAGCCTGGGATCACCCAGTGTATGTCGAGTTTGTTTGGGTCACAACGCTCGGGTGGAGAAACGGGGTCGGTTTTTTCTCGAAGAGCTAAGTCAACCATCGCCCGAACTGAGGGCTCAGCTACAAGTTCGGCCTGCGGATTAGTGGGAAGCATCAAAACTTCCCCCGCTGAACCAAGCCGGCCCTCACTTCGTCCGTAAGCCACATAATGCACGAACGGCTGAATGTTGTTTGTAGCAATGTCCGGATATTCACTTAGATAGAAGTTGGTATCGAAAGAGGGGCTCGGATCGCGCCCCTCTAACCAACCGCTTCGCAAGTAATGTTCGATGGGATCAGCACCAGCATCTGCCACATCAGGATTTTCTTTAAGATAATAGTCCACATCAAAATCGCTTTGAACCGCTAGCTTCTGCTGTTCAATTTCTTGTTGATCAGCAACAAAGGCGGACTTGTCTCCATGTTCGCGCATTGGAAGGCGACCTTCCTTTTTGCCAGAAAGCACGTAGTGCAGTAACGGCGGCATATTGGCATTACGCACATCAGGATTGTTTTCGATGTAGAATTTTGTATCGAACGACGCAGATGGACTAATTCCTTCCCGCCATCCAAATTCAATATAATGATCCAAAGTGGGCTTAGCGTCTAAACCCTTTTCTTCTAGTGACTTAGCATAGTGGCCTACATCAAAAAGTGCCTCGAGTGCGAATAGCGTTTCATCACTTACATCCGAGAGAGGACCGCTTCTGCCTCGCCTCAGATTCGGAAAACTCAAGAACCGCTCTCTCTTGTTCTGCATTGAGCCTATGCTCCCTCTCGTCCACTAAAATCTTGGACAACCCAAACAACGCACCCAAAGTCTGACATAACCATAAGCCTTGAAACTTTGCATCATGTACTTTGTGCTATCAGTCTTAGCCGATAACCGATTGCGCTCAACAGCAAGGGTTTGCATGCAGCTCAAAGCGCCATGCTCCAATCTGCTAATAATCGCAACCTCTCCTTGTTATAAGATATGCCCGTGCAATTCGTCCCCGCTAAGCTATGACTGACGAGACGCCGATGGCGCAGCCGACTTTTATGTAACCACGGCGTTACTCTCGATGGAAGGCTGTTCTGGCCGGAGCCCTCCATATAGTGGAGGCCAGATCAGCCTGAGCGATCGTCTCGGGGGCTGGAGGTGATAGCCTAAGGATGTGTGCGGACGGATGGTGTTGTAGCGCCGTCGCCATCACTCGAACAGGACTTTGGCCTCTCTTCAATCATTGAACAGCTCTCCGTTCAGGAGCTCGTCCCGGAGCCTCCCATTGAAGCTCTCGTTGTAACCATTCTCCCACGGTGAACCTGGCTCGATGAACAAGGTCTTGGCACCGACCTTCGCGACCCGCTCCCGCACAGCGGTGGCCGCGAACTCCCACTCGTTGCTGGACCCAATGTAATCGGGGACACCTCGCTGGACCACGAGATCAGCCTGGACGGCAAGAACGCTCTTGCTGCCCTGCCGTCGTGCGACGTCGATGGCCAAGCATTCCCTAGTGAACTCATCAATCACCGTAAGCATACAGAACTTGCGGCCATCGCATGTGATCTTGGACAAAGTCATAGGCCCAAACGTGGTTGGCCGCTCAGGCCTGAGCCTCGCGCCGACCCATGGTTGAGCCAAAGCCTACCACGCTTCGGCTGAGGACGCCGCCATTGGGTCGATCGATGCTAGCCCACCGCACGGCAGGCACTCCGCTGGGACACGCTGAGCTCCGTACACGCATGCTCGATGAACTGACGCTTGCGGAAGGGGGGAGGACCGATTTCCCGAGGCAGCTTCCTTGAAAATGGCTTTGTCGAGCTCGGCATCGGCCAACAACCGCCTCATCCGTGCGTTCTCCTTTTCAAAGTCCTTCAGCCGCTTGGCCTGGTGCACCTTCATTCCGCCAGCGGTAGTGGTCACCTGAGTCACGCCGAGCCGCCGGACCACTTCACCGACGCTGACACCTTCGGACAGCAGCACTTCGGCTTCACGCAGCTTCGAGATAATCTCGTCCGGTTTCTAGCGCTTCGCGCCCATCGCTCTTCTCCTTCAAACAAGCCATTCTTTCATTCAGCACGGCTGCATTCAGGGGGGCGAGTCACTTCAGATCGATGCACTGAATGGAGCCGGGTGCGAACGCATCTTTCAAGAAAAGGCCTCGGGGGCGCAGCGTGACCGGCCTCAGCTTATGGCGGCGCTCGACTACCTTCGCGAAGGCGACACGCTCGTCGTGTGGAAGCTCGATCGGCTTGCCCCCACCTGGCGGTAGATTTTGCCGGGTCGTTCACGGCGGCGGGCTGGATGCGCTGCCGTGATTTTCGAGCGTGATCGGCGGCTTGTTACCGATCGCGCTGTGAGGTCGTACCTCGTTATAGTCTCTACGCCAAGCCTCCAGCTTTCCGTGTGCGTCAGATAGGCTGAGGAACCAATGAGCGTTTAGGCACTCCGCGCGGAATCGGCCATTGAACGACCCGATGAAGGCGTTCTTCGGCGCTTTCGCGAGCTTCGCTCACGGTCACCTCGAACGGGTCGGTTTGCCCGGCTGGATGTAGTGCCAGGCGATACTTTTGTCCGCTCTGCCAACGGAGGATTGCGCGACTGGTCAGCTCTGTACCGTTGTCGCTGACGATTGTCTGAGGCTTCGAGCCAGGTCTGATCTACGTCCCCTGATGAAACTACAGCCCTAAACGGCCTCTCTCAGAGCGCGGAAACCGCCGCGGTCTATCTTTTGGGCGCGCCGACGACGCTGCACTGACTCGCACATTCGGTCAGTGCACGCCCTCATCCTCTGCGCCCTGCGCAAGCTGAAACGACAGATCTAAATGGCGCAGAGCACGACAATCCTAACCGTGGACAACAATTGAGCTCACAGCATCATCTCGGCGCCGCATGACCTAGGCTCGCTACGCAGTGGCTGCAGCCGGGTTCGAGGCCTTCGCTATTTCTAGACCCTCTTTGTAGTGACGGCTCAATTGGTAGACATGCCAAGCTGACCACAGCCCAAGGAAGCTCATAATGGCCAATGATGCGCGTAAAGAATGGATGCCCATCATAGGTTCAAGAAGATCGCTGACGACGCCCACAAGCAGCGGGCCCACACCGAGGCCAATCAGATTGATGAAAAGCATTGTAAGAGCTGCCGCCTTGGCGCGCATATCGATCCGCGACAGGGTCTGCACGAGCGACAAAGACACCCCGAGCGAGAAATTTGATACGTATGCCACCGGCACGAAGACAAAAATGGCCAGAGCAAATGGTTCAGCGAAGTACGCTGCGATGCTCACAGGAATAAGCCCAACCGAACACAAAGCGATAAAGAGAGGACCGCGGCTCGGCTCATCCCGGCTGAACCGTTCGAAGAGTTTGCCCCCCGTAATCGCTCCTGCTGCACCCAGAATGCCAAAGACGCCGCCAAGAATAAGCCCAACTTGTGTTTGCGAGAGCCCATGGATGCGGATGAAAAATGTTGGCAGCCATTGCACCACACCATAGGTGGCGACGCTAGACACTGTTGACCCAGCAACCAGATGGCGAAGTGCTTTGCTCTGCCAAATATAAACGAGAGTCTCGCGCAAGGTGCTCTCGCTCGGGGAAATGTCCGCTTGATCCGACAGACCGCGCTTCGGCTCTTTCATCACAAAATGGATCAAGATCGCGAGCAGGACACCGGGAATCCCGACGCAGTAAAATGCCGCGCGCCAACCATAGGTCTGGCTGACATAACCGCCGATCATAAAGCCCAAAATCGCACCGACATTCGCACCCACAGCCCACACGGACATCGCACTGGGCCGCTTCTCTTGCTCATAATAGTCCGCAATAATCGAATGACTTGCAGGATTGACGCCTGCCTCGCCGACACCAACCAGCATACGGAGGATCACGAGCATCGCGAAACTGACGGCAAGCCCACTGAGCGTTGTCATCAAAGAGAAGAGCAAAAGGCTCAACACAATAATGCGGGTACGGTTCGACCGATCAGCGAGGCGAGCAATCGGAACACCAATGGTCGCGTAGAAGACTGCAAAGGATAGGCCGCCCAAAAAACCAAGCTGGGTGTCAGAGAGCGAGAACTCAGCTTTCAGTGGCTCAAACAAGATCGACAAGATCAGCCGATCGGTCATGGAGAAGGCATAGGCCGCTGTTAAGAGCCCGAGCGCCGTGGCTCGATTGCCTTTCAGCGAATCCGGCATCGCGTCAGTATCCATAGGGCCAAGCGCTTCCATCTTTTATCTGTTTTGGAGACACTACCCTGCGGAACGCGTCAGCGCCACGCAATCGCGCGGAATCTGTGGATCGAATAGCAGTTGAATAAAAACTGCTTAGCTGTTCACAAAGTTCCACACGGAAGAAATGACCACGGAGCCTTCCCCGACCCCCGATGCCACGCGCTTGACCGACCCTGCCCGCACGTCGCCGACGGCATAGATCCCGGGTGTCGTGGTCGCATAAGGCGACGGACAGTGCTCTTGATGACCCGTGATCACAAAGCCCTTGTCGTCGAGCTCCACCAGACCCTCGAGCCAGCCGGTGTTTGGCGCGGCGCCCACCATAATGAAGAGCGAAGGCGTGGTGATTTCGCTCTCATCGCCTGATGATTTGTTCCGGATGGTGATCGCATCGAGGCATCCATCACCATGAAGCTTCGTACACTCTGTTTCGTAATGGATGGTGATCCGCGGATCATTCTCAAGACGCGATGAGAGGTAGGATGACATCGATTTGGCGAGCTCCTTACCCCTCACCAGCACGTGCACATGTTTCGCTGCCCGACTGAGATACATCGCTGCCTGACCAGCAGAGTTCCCTCCGCCAATAATGACGGCTTCGGAATTTCTGCAAAACCGTGCCTCGAGCTCCGTCGCCGCATAGAAGACACCGTCGCCTTCAAGCTCCTCGAGATTTTCCATGGGCAAGCGGCGGTACTGAACACCTGTCGCGATGATGATGGCCTTCGCACAAATTTCTTCACCATCATCAAGGGTCAGACAGAAGTCTTTATCCTCTTTCTGCCTTGTGCTGACGACACGGCGAGGCATGACAAATTTCGTCCCCAGGCGCATCGCCTGTATTTCTCCTCGAAAACAAAGGTCTGCGCCTGAAATGCCTGTGGGAAAGCCCATATAGTTTTCAATGCGGCTCGAGCTCCCTGCCTGCCCACCGATCACTTGGTCTTCCACCACAAGGGCACGCAAACCCTCTGCACCCGCATAAACGGCTGCTGCGATCCCTGAAGGTCCTCCCCCCACGATCACCACATCGAATGTGTCTTCACCGCTCAATGGACGATCCATACCGAGATAGCGTGCCAGGCCGCGGGGGGACGGGTTCTCCACCACTTTGTCACGGCCCCAGATCACCGCCCTCTGCCCTGGCTCGAGGCCTGCTTCTTTCAAAGCGGCATCAGCGGCAGGACAACCAATCTCCAAACGACGAACAGGGATCAAATTGCGCGAGGCAAAGGAAGCGATCCGGCGAATAGCGCGGTCGTCATCCGATCCTATCAACGTGATCGAGCTCTCATTGTTCTCAAAAATCCGGCGACGTCTGGCGGCAAAGACGGTCACGATGATGTCGCTCATCTCAGGCACATTCGCCATGAGCTCAAGCATCCTCTCCCGTGGCACAACACTGACCCGCGTCTCCGACACCGCCCGCATCGGCAGTTGCCAACGGCTTCCGCTTAAGAACGCCAACTCACCAAGGAACTGCGTCGGTCCCATCGTGAAGACGACATCCCGTTCATACGTACGGGGATTAAGAAGCTCGACCTCTCCGTCCTCGATATAAATGAACTCATCCATGAGATCGCCCGGCTCAACGATCATCTGACCGGCAGCATAGCGCCGCTCGGTACCGCTCTCGCGCAGCAAAGCCACATGCGCCTCTTCGAGGGGACGGCGCTGCATTTCGTTCAGGTCGAGGGCAAAGGCTTCCATGGGCGTGTCTCGGTGAGCTTCACCTTGAGAGATAGGCTCATCGCCCCTGAATGTCGCCGACCCAAGCCTCACAAATCGGCGACAAGCGCAGATGCCTTGACACAGCGCCGCCGCCGCTGAAGTGTCCGCCGCGGAAGGTGCCGCTTTAACGGCGGCTAAGAGGGAACCCGGTGTGAATCCGGGGCTGTACCCGCAACTGTCAGCCAGGAGCTGATGGCCATCATGCCACTGGGGCTTTGTTGTCGTCCTCCGACAGCGATGCCCTGGGAAGGCGGCCAGAGGCGTTGATCGGCAAGCCAGGAGACCTGCCCTCCACGTCGTTCGCCAGACGGTCCGGGAAGAGGCCGTGCGGGCAGGAGAGCTATGGGCAGTGCCCACTCCCACGAGACGACATCCATCAATCCGGCCGCCAGGTGTGCGCGTCACGCCTTCCGGATCGTCGTTTCATCGGCTCTCGTCGCGGCGGGGCGGGGCCAGAGGAAAGATCCATGCTGAAAACCCTTGCAGCAACTCTCGCAGGCGGTGTCTGCACTGTTGCCATCGCGGCGGCTCAAGACGATGACGTGATCATCGTTGAGGCCACCCGCCTTGGCCTGACACCGGCCGAGGCCGGGACAAGCGTCTCCATCATCACGGCTGAAGCGATCGAACGCGCTGGCTTTGATTTCGCGATTGATGTCCTGGCCTCTGCGCCGGGTGTCACGATCAACCAGAACGGCACCTTTGGCGGGACCGCAGCAGTGAGCCTGCGCGGCTCGGCCACTGACCAGACCCTTGTCCTGATCGATGGTGTCCCTGTCGGTGATCCCAGCGCCGTGGGTGGAGGTTTTGACTTCGCTCGTCTTGATACAGAGAATATTGAGCGCATCGAAGTTCTCCGCGGCCCTCAATCCACGCTTTGGGGATCGGAAGCGATCGGCGGCGTCATTTCGATTGTGA
>CAWUIJ010000023.1:0-29921 GCA_963922235.1 uncultured Parvularcula sp.
CAAACCACAAGGTCGGGCTCAGACAAGAACCGGTCGAGCCGGAGCGCACGCTCCTCATCGCCGAGCCCGGCGTGGTAGGCGATCGCATTATGACCATGGGCGCAGAGTTTATCAGCGACCGCTTCGGTGTTCTTCCGGCTGCCGCAATAGATGATACCCTGCTGACCCTTCCGTTCACCAATCAATGTGACGAGACGGTCGTCCGGCTTGTGCTTCTCTTCGACAGTGAGAGAGAGGTTTGGCCGGTCAAAGCCAGAGACATAGGTCTCGACATTCCCTCTAAAAAGCCGCCGCTGCATCTCAAGACGCGTGTCTGCATCGGCGGTGGCGGTGAAGGCCGCGACGGGTACGTCAGGCTTGAGGTCTTTCAATTGCTCGAGCCCGAGATATTCCGGACGGAAATCATGCCCCCATTGGCTGATGCAATGGGCCTCATCGATGACGAAGAACGACACGTCGGCCTTGCGCAAAGCCTCGCGCATCCGGTCCGTCGCGAGCCGCTCAGGGCTCATGTAAAGAAGCTTGATCTCCCCAGCGAGCGCAGCCTTCCAGTCGGCAACATTCTCGTGGCGATCGCGGCCCGAATGGATCATCCCCGCAGGCGCCCCGAAGCCCTGGAGAAGGGAGACCTGATTCTGCATAAGAGCGATCAGAGGACTGACGACCACCGCAAAGCCCGGTCTCATCAGCGCTGGCACCTGGAAGCAGAGCGACTTGCCCGCGCCCGTTGGCATCACCGCCAGCACATCTCCGCCTGCCAGCAGGCGATCGATGATCGGCTTTTGGCCCGGCCTAAAATCCTCAAACCCAAAAACTGAGCGAAGAATCAACGAGGGATCATCAGCCTGGGGGACCGGGAGAATTTCAGCAGCAGCGCTCATGCCCCATCAATGGACGCGTTCGAGCCTCAGTGAAAGGGATTGACGAACCAGGGCCGCGCCGCTGGTCTGAGGAAAATTGTCCACACCAGACGCCTAAGTCCGAGGAAACATGTTCACGATCGATCCCCATCTCTTCACCGAAGAGGCCATCGCCCCTGAGACCAAAGCCATCAACGAGCAGATTGAGACCTTTCTCAAGACAGCGCCGTCGATCGCCGATTTGGGCGCCGTCAAAGTCCGCGAGGCGCGCCGGGCTGGCCAAGGCGTTCTAGCCCATGAGCCTGAGCACGAGATGGCCAAGTGGGAGACAGCTTCGGCGAACGGCTTAGACGTTCCCGTACGGATCTTCAAACCCGAGGGCGACCTGAAGGGCGTCTATCTGCACATTCACGGCGGCGGTCACGCAATCGGATCCGCGGACGCGCAAGACCAAACACTCGCGCGCATGGCCGAAGCTCTCTCCTTCGGCGTGGTGAGTGTCGAGTATCGCCTGGCACCCGAGAATCCTTGGCCCGCGCCGGCCGATGATTGTGAAGCGGCCGGACTGTGGCTTGTGGAGAACGCCCAACAGCTTTTCGGGACGGACAAGATCACCGTCGGCGGCGAAAGCGCCGGTGGACATTTGTCCGCCGTCACCATCTTGCGGCTCAAGAACCGCCTCGGCTCCTGTCCTTTTGTCGGTGCGAACCTGGTCTATGGCGTCTTCGATATGTCAGGAACACCGAAGATGAACAGCTGGGGGGACCGGAACCTCATCCTCTCCGGGCCGATCGTCAAATATTTTGGCGACCAGCTGCTGCCTCCAGCCACGTTCGCTGATCTTGATCGCAAAGACCCAAGCCTCTCTCCTCTCTATGCGGATCTCACTGACTTGTGCCCAGCACTCTTCTCCGTGGGCACGATGGATCCGATCATGGACGACACGCTGTTTATGGCCATGCGTTGGATCTCTGCGTGCAACCCGGCTGAACTGGAAATCTACCCAGGCGGTATCCACGCCTTCGATATGATCCCGGGCCTGCCGATCGCGGCGGAATTCCATAAGAAAGTGGAAGCCTTCCTCGCCAAGGTGGTGGCGTGAGCCTTCCCCACGGATTCCCAGAGCCACGCCTCGTTGAGGCGGGCAACATCACCTTCTCCGTGCACGAAGCGGGGCCTTCAGACGGGGTCCCGCTTTTGATGCTGCACGGCTGGCCAGAGCTCGCGTTTTCCTGGGCGCCTATGGTGGAAGCTCTGACGACAGCCGGTTGCCGCTTGATTATGCCGGATATCAAAGGCTTCGGCGGGACAACCAAACCGGATGAACCGTCCGAATACAGCATGACCAAGATTGCCGAGGATTACCGGCATCTGATCAAGGCGCTCGGCCTCGAAAAAGTGGTGATTGTCGGCCACGACTGGGGCGGTGCCATCGCCTGGCCCTTGGCCCAACGGTTCAGTGATCTCGCACTCGGGGTCGCAGTCTATTGCACCCCCTACCCTGCCGTGGCGGCTGCTCCGCCGCTAGCGATCTGGGAAAAGCGCTTTGGCGCTGATCATTACATCGTCCAATTTCAGGACCCAGATCTTCCGGACAAGGCCTTTGGCGGCAGGGAACGGGATTTCTTTTCTTTCCTTTTGCGCGAAGGGCCTGCTCGCGAACGTTGGGCTGCTCTTCTCCCGGAATTGACTTACATTCCGCAGCAATTCGCGGACGCCTCGCCCCCCTTCGACGATATTGTGGCGAGCGAGGAAGCACTCGACCACTACGCCAAAGTCTATGCGGAGACAGGCCATCGCGGGCCAACTTGGGTCTATCGCCTGGTCGATACGCACTGGGAAGAGCGCAAAGCCTTCAACCCGGACATCACCGTTCCTGCACTGATGGTGACAGCAACGCGGGATGTCCTCCTCCCGGCCGAAGCCTCGATCGGGATGGAAGAATGGGTCACAAGCCTCTCTCGAGCAGAAGTCGACAGCGGCCACTGGGTCACGTGGGAGGCTCCGGATGAAGCGAGCCAAGCGCTGATCGATTGGCTTCAGAAGGTTGAGCTGTTGCCCGAATAAGGCCCAAACAAACCTTATGCATTGAACCCGCGCGTTCCCATTGATGCGCGGGCCGGAACCTGCGATGCCCCGGACACACCGGCATGGCCGTTAAAAGAAGGACCGAACCCATGGCTGACAAACCAGAGCGCATCACCATCCTCGCCCGCGAATTCAGTGCCGCTGCGCTTGAGTTCCACCGCGGGAACATGGCGCAAAAGGGCTATGTCATGGAGGGCTCGATCACGCCTCGGATCTTCCAGATGATCGAAGGCCAGGAGCAACCAAAGGACCTCTTTGAGGGCGACGTCCTCTTCGCGGTGACATTCCGTCTTCGCGGCGAAAACGACAGCTAAACGCTTGTTGGAGCAGCTTGATCCTTTCAGACCGCTCCGTTCCTTGATACACTGCGATCATCAGTCTGGTTGGGGATGCCGAAGATGAACATCAAACTTGCTATCATCGCAGGGGGAGCGGCTGTTTTGGCTGCGTGTGCCACCTCCACAGACACGATCGAAAAACGGCTCGTGAATCTGGGCCTCGAGCGCGACCGCGCAGCTTGCATGGCGGGTGACCTCGATGATCGGTTGAACGATCGCCAGCTGTCTGAGCTCGCAGGCTTCGCGACAAATCTCGATCGCGCGGATACAGCTGTTGAGGCCATTGGCGCGCTAAAAGCGGTCGAAGACCCGCTGATCGCACGGGCCGTGGTGGCGTCATCGGTGGCTTGCGCCTTTTCTGGATAATCTTTGACTCTCATCGGCGACGTCAGTTCTGGATTTGAAGCCGTTGGCGCGGCGCTTGAAGACAGCGTCGCCAATGGCGATGACCTTGGCGCGAGCGTTGCCGTGGTGGTCGACGGCGAGTCTGTCATCGATATCGCCGCTGGCTTTCAGGACCGCGCCAAGACTCTTCCCTACACCCCCAAGACCCTCGCCTGCGTTTACTCGTCTGGCAAAGCCGTGTGCGCCGCGCTGGTGGCTTGGGCCGTGTCGGAAGGCAAGCTGCGCTACGACCAAACGGTTGCTTCGATTTGGCCAGAGTTCGCGCAGGCAGGAAAGGGCGGGATCACCGTCGCCCAGGCCTTATCCCACCAGGCAGGCTTACCTGGTTTTATCGAGCCCATCGAGCCCTCTCTCTGGATCAAATGGGATGAAATCTGCGCCGCCATCGCCGCGATGGAACCTCTATGGGAGCCAGGCTCATCCAGCGGATATCATCCGCAGACTTACGGGTTCATCGCTGGCGAACTTCTCAAAAGAACAACGGGTCAGAGTGTTGGGGCGCACCTCAGGGGCATCACGGGTGATGTGATCTGCGGGCTGACGCTTTCTGAGGCAACACGGGTCACACCCATGGTCAAGCCAAAGCGCGCGCCGGACCTTGGACCCATCACACCGATCAAAAAGGCGGCGTTCTTAGAACCATGGTCTGCGCCAAGCGGCGTGTCGCGCCAGGATTGGAGCGCGGCCGAGATCCCTGCATCGAACATGCACGCCTCGGCGCGGGGACTGGCTGACGTGATGCAGCTCTTTGCCTCTGGTCGCTGCGGGGACTTGGCGGTCAGCGACACGGCCAGAGCGGAAGCCTGGGAAGAACGAATCTCTGGCCAGGACCTCGTGTTGCCCTTCAACCTATCATGGGCCGCCGGCGTGATGCGCGAAAACGGAGCCATCTTTGGCGGTCCAGCCACGGCGATCGGACATTACGGATTTGGAGGATCGTGCGTGCTGGCAGATCCTGCCCGTGGGCTTTCCTTTGCCTATGTCCCGAACCAGCAATCGCCAGCGCTCGTGGCCGATGAACGAGCCACGCGTCTGGTGAAAGCTGTTTATGAGGCCCTCAGCTGAACCGCTGCTCAATCACTGGACCCAGACTGCCGATCGCGCCTAGTCTATCCCTTTAAGCCCCGAGGGATAGTTGCCCGATGATCGTAGCCTTTCTCACCCTTCTGTCATCCGCAGCCGTGACCGCTGATACAGAAGCTTTCGACACATTTCGCGAGACGTTCCGTGCCGAAGCGATCCGTGCAGGGATCGCGCCTGCGACCTATGACCGGGAAATGGCCACGGCCGAGCCGCTGTCCATCGTTCTTGAACGCGACGGCAACCAACCCGAGTTCTCTCGGCCCATCTGGGCTTATCTCGACAGCGCTGTCTCCGATCGCCGGGTGGCTGATGGGCGTGAAGCCGTCTCTCAAGCCCTCGTCACTCTCGAGGTCATTGCGGATGAATATGGCGTGGACTCGCAGATCATCGCGGCGATTTGGGGCCTTGAGTCAAACTACGGAACAATTCTGGGCACGCACGATATCGTCTCGGCGCTCGCAACGTTGGGCTACACAGGTCGCCGTCAGTCCTTTGGGCGCGAGCAGCTCATTGCTGCGCTCAAAATCCTTGATGCATCCTATGCAGACAGATCACAACTCAAGGGCTCATGGGCTGGCGCGATGGGTCAAACCCAGTTCATTCCGACCACGTATCTGGCCTATGCCGTCGATCATAACCAAGACGGAAAACGTGATCTTTGGGCAGACCTCGAGGATGTGTTCGCCTCGACCGCCAACTATCTGAAACGGTCTGGCTATGTCGAAGGTGAACCTTGGGGGATTGAGGTCACCTTGCCAGATGATTTTGACTATTCTCTCTCTGATGGCCGTCGCCAGGCGGTGGTGGATTGGATCCGCAGCGGCGTCCGCGGGACCAACGAAGCCCTTCCTGATGCCGTGGATCTCGATGCTTCGGCCAAGCTTTTGGTGCCAGCAGGTGCGCGGGGACCCGCATTTTTGACCTTCAAAAATTACGATACCATCCTCGCCTATAACCGCTCGACAGCTTACGCCCTGGGTGTCTCCCTCCTCAGTGAGCGGATTGCTGGCGCGGAGGAAGGCCTCACTCAATCCTGGCCGCGGGATGATCGTCCACTCAGCCGGGATGAGCGGAAAGCTCTCCAGACTGCGCTTGCCGAGCAAGGCTACACCGTGGGTCCCGTTGACGGGATCATCGGTGCACAAACCCGGCGCGCCTTGCGAGCGTGGCAAAAGTCGAACAATCTGCCTGCGGACGGCTACGCCTCAGCGAAGGTGCTTGAGCGTCTTTCGGCCGAGTGACGCGCCTCCCCGCCCCGGATCTCGAGACGGACGAAGGCACGCTGCGGTCAGTTTCGTTCGATGACATCTATTATTCGCCTGATGATGGTCTTGCGGAAACGCAGCACGTCTTCATCGATGGCAATGCTCTGCCTTCTCGCCTGAATGCCCATCCGAAAGGCCAGCCGTTTGTGATTGGCGAGCTGGGTTTTGGCACAGGCCTCAACGTTCTGGCGGCCTGCGCTAGCCACGAGCAGTTCGGACACGGCCCCTTGCATATCTGGACGGTCGAAGGCTTCCCGCTCAGCAAGACTGACTTTGCCGCGACCCAAACCGCGATCGGTAAGCGCTGGCCAGAGCTCGCGCCGTGGACGGAGCGCTTGTCCGACGCCTATCCCGATCCCGTTCCTGGGCAGACCCAGATAACCCTAAATGAAGGCATCACCCTCACGATCGCATTCGGGGAAGTCGAGACATGTCTTCAGCAAGCTGACTTTCAAGCGGATGCGTGGTTCCTCGATGGATTTGCGCCGTCCAAGAACCCGCAAATGTGGTCTCAGCCAGTGATGAACGACGTCGCGCGCTTGACCCAACCAGGGGGCACAGCGGCCACATTTTCGGTGGCTTCTGGTGTTCGGAGCGTTTTGGAAGAAGCAGGCTTCTCTTGGGAAAAGGCGCCTGGCTTTGGCCGCAAAAAGCATATGCTCCGTGCTGAGCTCGATAAGCCGCCAGCGAACACGAGAGTGCTGCCTTGGTTTCGGCAGCCCTCGCTGCGTTCCCAAGACGGTGTTGCCATTATAGGTGCCGGCATCGCCGGTGCTTCCATCGCCCGCGCGCTTCTGATCCAGGGATTCACACCGACGATTTTCGGCACGGGCTCCCGCGACACAGCGGCGTCATCGAACCCCGCAGGCCTGATCATGCCGCGTCTCGACGCTGACGATACACCTGCGGCGCGGTTCTATCGGGACGCGTTTCTTGACGCTGTGAAGCTCTACCGACAATTGGGTGAAGACGTCTTCTCACCATGCGGAGGATCGCTCGCGATTGACACCAATAGAGCCGCGCAAATTGATGAAATTGGTCTCTGGCCTGATGGATATCTTGCGCAGGATGAAGGCCGCCTGTTCGTGGAGGCGGCTGGCGTGCTCTTTCCGAGGCTCGCTGCCGATCACCTGATGGGCGCAGCAGAGTGCATTGAAAGCCGCGCCGTCACCCTCGAACAAGGCGACAATTGGCTGGTTATCGACAGTGATGGAACGCGGCATGGGCCTTTTTCCACGGTGGTTCTGACCACCGGCGCGGCGCAGGATTTATGGCCCGAGGCACCGATCGCTCCGTCGTTAGGACAACTGGATGTCTTTTCGGGAAACCCTCCACCATCGGTCGTCACGGACGGGCATTATGTTGCGCCCTATCAGGATCAAGTGCTGACCGGCGCGACCTATGCTCGTTTCGAAGGCGGCTCTGTTGAAACAACTGACGAGAACACAGACAGCAACAGGCAAGAGGCGACAGCACTCCTCGGCCGCGCCCCGGGCGAACACGTCTCGTCACGCGCCGCCTTGAGGGCCACGACGCCCGACCGCCATCCGATCGCCGGACCGCTTTATGATGTGAACGCGGCGATTCTTGCCTATGAAGGCTTGGCAACCGGGAAAAAGGGGGATTATCCGCCCGCTCCCTATCGCGATGGACTGTTCGCGCTGACAGGGCTTGGCTCCCGCGGTTTGGTCACTGCCCCTCTTCTGGGAGCGCATATTGCCGCTCTGATCACGGGGGGCGTCTCACCGCTGACCAATGATATCGCGGCGCTGGTGCATCCGGGCCGATTCCTCATCCGGGATATCAAGCGCGGCAAGATCAGTCCTTGATCACGCAAGCGTCAAAGCCCTGCTCTTCAACAATCCGCATACGGCTTTGAATCTGACGGCCTCGACGGCGGACATAGGGGCCGGGCGGATCGACGCGCCATGAATTGGGGCTCGGAAGAACAGCGGCCAGCAAGGCCGCTTCACGTCGGGTGAGGTCCTTGGCGCTCTTACCAAAGCGTTCTTGGGCTGCCGCTTCCGCGCCAAACAGTCCATCACCCCACTCAGCGACGTTGAGATAGATCTCCATGATCCGGCGTTTGGGGTAGACGATCTCCATTGCCACGGTGAACCCAGCCTCGAGAACCTTCCGGACAGGGCTACGGCCGTGCCAGAGAAACGCATTCTTCGCTGTCTGTTGGCTGATGGTTGATGCTCCCCGACGACGACCACCATTTTGCGCCTCTTCAATGGCAGCTTTGATCTCACCGAGGTCAAAGCCAAAGTGTTGGCAAAATTTGGTGTCCTCGGCAGCAATCACCGCACGGATGAGGTTGGGCGAGATTTCATCATAATCGACCCACTGCTGTTGCACCTCTTCACCTTGAAGGTGGCGCCACCCCATGAGCACGGTGCCTTCAACAGGCACAAAACGGTAGAGCAGCACAAAGGCAAAGCTGAGAAGCACAAGTGCCCCTGCAAAGCGCAATGCCCAGAGAATGCCGCGCAGTAAGATCATGCAGCGTCCACAACGCCCGGTGTCCCGGAGACGCCTTGCGGGCTCTCAAGCCATGCTTGGCAACAGGCCTTAGCCAACGTCCTCACACGAAGGATGTAGCTCTGGCGCTCAGCCACGGAAATCACACCGCGTGCATCGAGCAAATTGAAAAGGTGCGAAGCCTTGATGCATTGCTCATAAGCAGGAAGCGCCAGTTTGGGGGCGTCTTCGCTCAAAAGAGACGCACACGCCTCTTCCGCTTCAACAAACTGCCGGAACAGCACCTCTGTGTTGGCGCGTTCAAAATTGTAGGCGGAGAATTCGACTTCTTGCTGGTGGAAGACATCGCCATAGGTGAACGGCGTGCCATCAGGCTTCTTCCCGCCAAAGACAAGATCATAGCCATTGTCGACGCCCTGGACGAACATAGCGAGGCGTTCGAGGCCATAGGTCAGCTCACCTGTCACAGGTTTGCAGTCAAAGCCGCCAACTTGCTGGAAGTAGGTGAACTGAGTCACTTCCATGCCGTCGCACCAGACCTCCCAGCCAAGACCCCAGGCACCCAAGGTCGGGCTTTCCCAATCATCTTCGATGAACCGCACATCGTGCTTGGCCCGGTCGATGCCGATAGCATCGAGGCTGCCGAGATAGAGCTCCTGGATGTTCTCAGGGCTTGGCTTCAGGACGACCTGGAATTGATAGTAGTGTTGGAACCGGTTGGGGTTGCCACCATAGCGTCCATCGGTGGGCCGGCGGCATGGCTGCACATAGGCGGCATTCCAAGGCTTCGGTCCCAACGAACGAAGGGTTGTCGCTGGATGGAACGTCCCGGCACCCATCTCCAAGTCATAAGGCTGCAGCAAGACGCAGCCATGGTCGGCCCAATAGGACTGGAGCTTCAGGATAAGACCTTGGAAAGTCAGGTTTTCAGACACAGGACGGAGCTACTTTCAACGATAACGAGGCTTCTGGTGTACCGGCTCTCAGCGCTGCTGCAACAGGTGATCGGCCTCTACCGTGCTGCGCTTGCGTTGAGATGAGCGGCTTATCCTTGCCGCGCCCCGCAGCACGCCCTAGGCGAGGGCTATGAACGCTCCTCGGATCATCTCAGGCTTGGGTGATATCGCCGCCGACTACGACGCTCTCCTCTGCGACGCATGGGGCGTGATTCACAACGGTCGCGAGCTCTATCCTGGCGCAGCTGAAGCTCTTTCATCCTTCAAGGCGAACTCGGGTCCGGTCATTATCCTGACCAATGCTCCAAGGCTTTCGAATGTCATCCCGCTCCAGCTTGATCGTTTGGGTCTACCGCGGGACGCCTATGACGGTGTGGTCACGTCCGGCGATGCGACTCGCGAGGCGATGCATCAGCTTGCTGACAAAAAATTCTACCGAATCGGTCCGGGCAAGGATGACGGCCTGTTTGAGTCGGTCGATATCACTATGACGACGTTTGACGAGGCCGAAGCGATCTTCTGCTCCGGCCCGAACAACGACACGCATGAGACGCCGGAGGACTATCGCGGCCTTCTTGCCGAAGCAGTCGCCCGCGATATGCCGATGGTCTGCGCCAATCCTGATATCGTGGTGAAGTTCGGCGATCAGCTGATCTACTGCGCCGGTGCGCTGGGACAGCTGCACGAAGAGCTCGGCGGCAAAGTGATTTTGGGCGGCAAGCCCCACGCACCGATCTATGAGTTGGCGCGCACACAGATGACGGCGCTCAAGGGCACCCCGCCAAAACGCGTTCTGGTGGTGGGCGATGGTCTTGATACCGATATTCGCGGTGCAAACAATCAAGACTATGACGTCGTGTTTGTCGCTGCTGGTATTTTTGCCGAGGCCTCACGGGGCGAGGACGGGCGCTTGTCACCGGCTCGGCTCGAAGCGGCGCTGACCGAGCGTGGTGTTCATTCGCAATTCGCAATGGAAGAGCTCGCCTGGTGACACTGATCCACGCACCCCTCTCGTGCGATGTGACGGACGAACATCGCGGCAGCTTTGCTGTCATGGGCAATTTTGATGGCGTCCACCGCGGGCACCAGGCCCTGATCGCTGAGGCCAAAGCGATGGCCGACCATGAAGGCAAACGGCTTTCCGCCGTTGTCTTTGAGCCCCATCCGCGCCGTTTTTTCAAACCTGACGAAGCGCCCTTCCTGCTGACACCGCTCAGCGCGAAGGCAGAGCTGCTTGAACGCTTTGGCGTGGAGACAGTGTTCGCCCTGCCCTTTGGTCCAGACTTGCGCGAGCAATCTCCAGAGACTTTTGTGCGAAAGATCCTGCATCAAGTGCTCGGTCTTTCCGGCGTGGCGACGGGCCAGGACTTTCAGTTTGGTGCTGGCCGGTCTGGTTCCTCCGAAACCCTCGCGAAGACGGCCGAGAGCTTCGGGATGGCCTATCACGCCATCGCGCCGATTGGTGACAGCGACGAGAAGTTCTCCTCCAGCCAAGCCCGGCAAGCCTTGCGCGAGGGTGACGTTGCTCGGGCCAACGAGGTGCTCGGCTATCCATGGTTCGTGGACGGTCAGATCGGAGAAGGCCGAAGGCTGGCGCGGACGCTTGGTTTCCCGACAGCCAATGTGACCTTGGGCGATGTCCTGCGCCCTCTCTACGGGGTCTATGCCGTCCGGGCCGAGGTTGAGGGCCAGACCTATGGCGGTGTCGCCAATATTGGCGTGCGGCCGACCGTGGACGGAAAAGAAGAACGGCTTGAGGTCCACCTCTTTGATTTTGATGGCGACCTCTACGGCACAACGATGCGCACATCCTTCATCGGCTTCATCCGAGAAGAGCGCGCGATGGACGGCCTCGATGCGTTGAAGGCCCAGATCGCCAAGGATTCAGACGAAGCCCGCAAGCTGCTCCGCGCTTAAATTTCTCGCGCCATGCAGTAGCTGAAAGGGTCGTCGATATAGGCGCCCCAGGGTTCGCACTTTTCAAAACCTGCGCGCTCGTAGAGCCGCCGGGAGGCCGCAAAGCCTTCATTGGGTCCGGTTTCGAGCTTGAGCCGTGTCGCGCCGGCGGCACGCGCCTGATCCATCACGTGGTCGAGCAGTAGCATCCCTATCCCGCGGCCACGCATCGCCTCGAGAATATGCATGGTTTTGATCTCAGCCTCGTCTGGCCCGAGCGCCGCTAGCCCGAGACAGCCCACGGGAGTCTCTTCGTCCAAGGCCAGGAAGAACCGCACCTTCGCCGCTTTTTCGCTTCCCGCTTCAAAGGCATGGCCGAACTGAGGAGGCGTATGCTCCCGCGCGTGAGCCTTTTGGAGCGCGATCAGCGCTTGCGTGCGCGGGTCATCATGCGACGTCTCAACAATGATCATAAGAGAACCCCTAGGCCAGCGGGCTGACCAGCGCTATCAGGCCCGTTATGCCAGATGATCAACGTTCTGAGAACGACTACAAAGACACACTCTTTCTCCCGGCGACTGAGTTCCCGATGCGGGGCGGTCTTCCGAAGAAAGAGCCCGCTTATGTGAAGCGCTGGGATGAGCTCGGCCTTTATAAGAAGCTGCGTGAAGCCTCGAAGGGCCGGACGCCGTACATTCTCCATGACGGCCCGCCTTACGCCAACGGCCACCTGCACCTTGGCACCGCGCTCAACAAAACCATCAAGGACTTGATCGTCCGCACCCATCAGATGATGGGCTTTGACGCCAATTACGTTCCTGGCTGGGATTGCCATGGCTTGCCCATCGAATGGCAGGTGGAGAAGCAGTTCCGCGAAAAGGGACGGAAGAAGAGCGATGTTCCGCCCTCTGAATTCCGTTCAGAATGCAGGAAATACGCGGCAAAGTGGATCGACATCCAAAAGGAAGAGTTTCGTCGGCTCGGGGTCGTTGGTGATTGGGAGAACCCCTATCTGACGATGAACTTCGAGACCGAAGCCACCATCGTTCGTGAGTTCCTGACCTTTGTGGAGAAGGGCCTCGTCTATCGCGGTTCCAAACCCATCATGTGGTCGCCGGTTGAGCAAACGGCGCTCGCAGAAGCCGAGATCGAATATCAAGATCATCAGTCCACGACTATTTGGGTACGCTTTCCTTTCACCCAAGCCCCTGAAGGGCTCGAAGGCGCGGACGTCGTGATCTGGACCACGACCCCTTGGACGATCCCTGCGAACCGTGCGGTCTGTTATGGCTCTGGCCTCTCCTATGGCCTCTATGAGGTGGAGAGCGTGCGCGAGGACCTCGAGTTTGCGCCCTTCGCCAAGGCCGGTGACAAGCTGATCCTGGCCGATGCCCTGGCAGAAGACGTCTTCGGCGCGGCCTTTGTTGCAAGCTACAAACGCATTGGCGATGTGGCGGCCGAGAAGCTTGCGGAGACGAAGCTTCGCCATCCACTTCACGGGCATGCTGATTCCTACGAGTTCGACGTGCACATGCTGCCCGGCGATCACGTGACGGACGATGCGGGTACTGGCTTCGTTCATACGGCGCCCAGCCACGGTCAGGATGACTACTTTGCCTGGCTCGCCGCGGGCCTGCCGCTGGATGCGATCCCCTATACCGTGGGCCCTGACGGCTCTTACACGGATGAAGCGCCCGGCTTTGAAGGCCGCCAGATTTTCCGGACCGAAGGCAAAAAGGCCGGTAAGGACGGAGACGCGAACCCTGAAGTCATCAAGGTGCTGGCCGAGAAAGGCACCCTCCTCGCCCGCGGACGCCTGACGCACAGCTACCCTCACTCTTGGCGGTCCAAAGCGCCTGTTCTTTTCCGCAACACACCGCAATGGTTCATCCGTGTGGGAACAGGCGAAGGCTCGTTGCGCGAAACAGCGCTCAACGCCATCGATGAGACCACGTTCTATCCTGAATCAGGCCGGAACCGTCTGCGCGGTATGGTCGAGCAGCGCCCCGACTGGCTCGTGTCGCGCCAGCGCGCATGGGGCGTTCCCATTGCGCTGTTCGTGAACAAAGAGGGCGAGCCTCTGGTCGATAAAGACGTCAATGCACGGATCATCGCAGCGGTGACCGAACGCGGCGCCGATGCCTGGTTCGATACCCCTGACGCTGACCTCCTTGGCGAAGGCTATGATCCTGCGGACTATGAAAAGGTCACCGACATTCTCGATGTCTGGTTCGACTCGGGGTGTACGCACGCCTTCACCTTAGAGGCGCGTGACGACCTCTCTTGGCCAGCCGACATCTATCTCGAAGGCTCTGATCAGCACCGCGGCTGGTTCCAAAGCTCTCTTCTTGAGGCATGCGGAACACGGGGGCGCGCGCCTTACAAATCGGTCTTCACCCACGGCTTTGTCATGGATGACAAAGGCCGAAAGCAGTCGAAGTCCGTCGGCAATGTGGTGAGCCCGGACGATGTGACCGGCAAGTTCGGCGCGGATATCCTTCGGATCTGGGTGGCGAGCTCTGACGTCCAAGAAGACATTCGCGTGGGTGATGAGATCCTCGGCTCAGCGGTCGATGCGTACCGCAAGCTCCGCAACACGCTTCGCTATCTTCTCTCAGCACTTGATGGCTACACAGACGAAGAGAACGTGGCGCATGAGGATATGCCCGAGCTTGAGCGCTACATCCTCAGCCGCCTGCACAGTGTCGATAAGGCTATGCGGAAAGCTTACGAGGAGCACGCTTTCAAGAACGCTTGGCGGTCGCTCGCAGAATTCGCGATCCAAGACCTGTCCGCTTTCTATTTCGATGTGCGGAAAGACGTCATCTATTGCGATGGCCCCGACTCTTTGGCCCGCAAATCCGCGCGGACGGTGATGCGGATCCTTCTTGATTCCATGACGCGGCTCCTCGCACCGATCTGTCCGTTCACCGCGGAAGAGGTCTATGATCACTTCCCGGGCGGCATGGGCGATCGTGAAGCCTCGGTGCACCTCCTGCTCTTCGCCGATATTCCGGAGAACTATCAGGATGAAGCACTTGAGGAACGGTGGACGCAGATCCGGCGGATCCGCCGTGTTCTGACCGGCGGCATCGAAGAAAAACGCCGCGATGGAGAGATCGGCGCCAGCCTCGAGGTCGGCGCGACACTCCACATCAACGACGCGGATCTCGCTGCTCTTGGTGCTGACATTGATTGGGCAGAAGTTGCCATCACGTCAGCTGCAACCCTCACCTCCGAAGGTGAAGGCGCGTTCAAGCTGGATGACGTCCCCGGCGTGTCGGCAACGATCGGAAAGGCATCAGGCAACAAGTGCGGACGCTGTTGGCGTGTGCTTGAAGAGGTTGCCTTTCCTGGCTCACTGTGTGAGCGCTGCGCCGCTGTGGTCGAAGCATGACCGCGCTGATCGCATGGGCGCACAATGCACGGAACAGCAAGCTGTTCTGGTACGGCATGGCTCTCGCCGCCCTCATGATCGTGCTTGATCAGGCGACGAAGCTTTTCATCGTGCATGGGATCGCTCTGCCCGAGCGCCCCTTTGGACGGATCGAGATCTCAGGCATCTTCGACCTGACCTATACGGAGAACAGGGGCGTGAGCTTCGGTCTCTTCGCAGGCGGCATGACCAGCCGCATTTTACTGTCGGTTCTGTCTCTCGTCGTTTCGGGATTTATCGTGCGTTGGCTCGGCACCATTGTTCGGCCTTTGACCGCGATCGGTGCCGGCCTGATCCTTGGCGGTGCCTTGGGCAACCTCATAGACCGCGTCGCCTACGGCTATGTGGTCGACTTCCTCGACTTTTCTGGGCTCTATTTCCCCTACATCTTCAACGTCGCAGACGCGGCGATTAATGTCGGTGTCGTCTTCCTGCTCTACGACACTTTGGTGCTCGAGCGCCGTGAGGGCGTGAAAGAATCGAAAGGCCCTGAGGGGTTTCCCGATCAGGCGAGCCAGGCTAGCCCTGATAACACTCAAGAAGGCCAATAGTTTATGCGTTCGCTCCTGCTTGCCACTGCTCTTGTTCCGCTGATCGCAGCTTGTGCCAGCGGTCCTAAGCGGACACCCGATGAATTTGCTGTGATCACAAAGCCGCCGCTCACGGTGCCGCCTGATTACGCGCTGCGGCCACCACGGCCAGGCGAACTGCGCCCTCAAACGCTCTCAAGCTCCCAACGGACTGAACAGCTGCTCTTGGGTGATCGTGCCAGCACGCCACCGTCGGACGGTGAGCTTCAATTCATCCAGAATGTCGGCGCCCTGGAGGTGGATCCATCGATCCGAGACATTTTGAATGCTGAGAACGGCTCCATTGCGAAAAAAGACGCGAGCCTGGCGAACCGTATTCTCTTCTGGCGCGTGGTCGACGGAGAAGTGGACGACTCCGACGCGAGGCTGGATGTGGCCAACCGTGAAGCTTGGGAAGCGCAGCGGAAACGTTCCATCGAGGGCGTGATTGGTGATGACGCTGAGGTCATTATCGCAAGAGACCCCGGAGGCGTGCTTCGCCTACCGGGAATTCGGTAATCTCGGGCAATAGAGGTTTGGCTTAGATAACGTCGGGGAAGTACCGGCGTTTCACCAGAACAGCGATAGCGCCAACCAGCAGAACCGGTCCGGCGAAAATGCCTGCAGCCAGAACGAACCCAACAACAAGTCCGAAAGCGCCAAAGGCCACGCTCAGCATCGCCGCGACCGTGCCAAAGAGAACGCTAAAGATCCCAAAGACCAGCGAGACGACACCGCTAGCGACACCGTAGGCCGCAGTTCCCGTTGTATCGAGGAAGTTCGGCGTTCCGACCGCGACCTCACTACCAGCGAAGAGGCTGTTACCTGTTGTGTAGACGACAAGGCTGATCGCAAACGTCACGATCACAAAGGCACCAACAGCTGCACCAGCTCCGTGAGCAATCCGTGATCGCTGCGAAGTCACTTCAGTCTTTCTGTCGTCTGCCATAGTCCGCCTCCTCTTGTGCGTCAGATTGTCGAGACCGCCCCAAGTTTCAAGAGACCCATCAATATTTTCTATGCCTGGTTACAGCAAAATCGATAACTAAGGATCTTGTAACACAGCTTTGCGGCCAAAAAGTCACAACCGTGGAGCTCTGGCCGTGGCGCGAGCTCAACAATATCGGCGCCGACGATGTCCGAGATCTCCGCTGTGCGACGCAAAATGGGCGTCACATCATCCCAGAACATGCCGCCCGGCTCGGGCGTGCCTGTCGCCGGCATCAATGACGAGTCAAAACCGTCGACATCGAAGGTGACATAGACCTTCTTTCCGCGCAGCGGCTCCAGCACCTCTTCCATGTTCCAAGAGGCTTTCTCGCGCGCCCAATTGATATCGATCCGGTGTCTGTTTTCCTCATAGAACGGAACTTCCGTGCGGGAGATGTTGCGAATCCCGAAACTGGTCAGGGACACCCGCTCATCATCGAGACAGCGCCGCATCGCGTTGGCGTGGGAATAATAGTCGCCACGGAACATATCACGGAGATCCGCATGCGCATCGAATTGGAGAAGATGGAGCTCTCCGTACTTCTCAACGAGCGGCTTGATGGCACCAGGCGTGATGGAATGCTCACCGCCTAGGGTCATAGGGAAAGCACCAGCGTCGATCGCCCTTTGGACAAGGCCTGAAAGCTGGCCCATCCCTTCCTCAATGGTCTCAGCGATCGGGCCGCTATCGACGATCTCTTCGTTGAAGTGGCGGATCGGTTCCATCCAAAGCTCATCGTCCCAGAGCTCGACTTCCTTCGCTGCACGGAAGATCGCTTCCGGCGCCTTGGCGGTGCCGCCTTCATAAGACACCGTGTCTTCGAGACCAAAGGGGATGATATGCACCTTCGGTGCATCATCAGGAGCGGGAATGCGGTCGTGCTCGAACATCAGCATCGTGATCAGTCCTCGAGTGCGTTCCTGATATAAGCTGGAAGAGCGAACGCGGCCTCGTGCACCTCGGCATTGTAGTATTTGAACTCCAGCGGATTGGCCGACATCCGTTTGGCGAGCCATGTCGCATCGTGCGGGTAATGTGCGTCGGATGCGAAGCCGAGGGTCATGAGACCGCCCGTATAGGTCGGCACAGCTGCGACGTAGAACTCGACATTGGCGAAGCTCGCCTTCTGCCGGTCCATGATCATCTTGGGTTCCTCGGGCTGAAGGAAGGGAAGACCACCCTGCACCGCCAAGATGCCGCCGGTGTTGAGGACGCGCTTACATCCTGCGTAGAATTCTTCTGTGAACAGCACTTCACCCGGGCCCACCGGGTCCGTCGAGTCAACGATCACCACATCAAAGCGGTCATCCGTTTCCTGCACATAGCGCGCACCGTCAGCGATCACGACATCCGTACGTGGGTTATCAAATGCGCCGTCAGAGGTTTCCGGGAACCACTCTTTTGCAAAGTCGATCACAGACTTTTCGATCTCAACGAGAGTCGCAAGCTCAACCGACTTGTGACGCAAAACCTCGCGCAGGATGCCGCCATCGCCGCCGCCGATGACCAACACGCGCTTGGCCTCGCCATGCGCATAAAGCGGCACATGGGTGAGCATCTCGTGATAGATGAACTCATCCGAAGACGTCATTTGAATGATGCCGTTGAGGGCAAACATCCGTCCGTAGGTTTCGTTCTCGAACACCACCAAATGCTGGTGGTCGATCTCGTCATCAAAGAGGACTTTATCAACGCGGGCCGAATGGCCGATAGCGGGTGCGAGCTCTTCTTTGAACCAAAGCTCATCGCCGATCTTGTGAAGGTACTTGCTCATTCGACGCCCTCACCGCGGTAGAAGGTCTGCACATTGACCGTTTTGGCGCTGAAGGCCTTTTTGAGAATCTTCACGGCCTTCTCAGGCTTCGCATCACCGCACATGAAAACATCAAAGGCGGCGTAGTCGCGCTCTGGCCAGGTGTGCACGGAGATATGGCTTTCTGCGAGAACAGCCACGCCGGACAGACCGCCTGATGGCAGGAATGTATGGAGATGCATATGGAGAAGCGTCGCCCCGCACTCTTTCACGCACTTCTTAAAAGCTTTTTCCATCAAGGCTTTATTGGTCAGGTTCTTGGCACCAATCAGATCGATGATAAGGTGCGTGCCCGCGTAGACCTTGCCGCCACGTTCGATGAAGTGGTCTAAAGCTGTATCATCTTGATGCTGATCATTGGCAGCATTATAGGCAGGTTCAAAGGGTAGGATTTTGGACTGGCTCATGGATATGCCTCCTCGGCGGTCTCTTCCGAAGATCCGCTGGTGAGAGATGGAAAGGGTTCATCGGAAAGCTCGGCTTCGAGATACTGTCCGTATCCGTTGAAACCGGTTGCCATCCCGCGGCCGTAAGCACCGAGGGTTCCGAATTCGATATAGTCGCCCGCCTGGGTGGTCTCAGGAAGGAAGAAGGGGCCCCGCATTTGGTCTGCGTCATCGCAAGTGGGGCCATAGAGGGTGAAGGCTTGATCGGTGCCTTCACGGCTCAAATTGCTGGTCGGAAAACGCCATGCGAGATGCGCAGCATCGTAAAGCGCTCCGTAGGCGCCATCATTGATATAAAGCGCATCGCCGCGCCGCCCCTCGACCCGGACGATGAGACTCTCTGCATCCGCGACAAGCGCCCTGCCCGGCTCGCACCAAAGACGCGCATTGCCTGCCGATGGAAAGGTTTCAAAACGTCGAGCAATCTCATCGAAATAGCTCTCGAGCCGCGGCGGCTCCATCCCCGGATAGATCGCAGGAAACCCGCCGCCCACGTCCAAGATATCGAGGATCACGCCCGCGCGCCGGACAGCACGCTCGGTACGGTCCATCGCGCCGGTGAAGGCGACCGGGCTCATCGCCTGGCTTCCCACATGAAACGCAGCACCCAGACGTTCGGCCGCGCCGCGCGCATTGCAAAGTAGCTGCGCGTCCGCCTCTTCCCCGGCACCAAATTTGGACGCGAGGCTGATCTTCGCGAGGTCTGAGCCCACTTGAAGCCGGACAATGAGTGTCAGGTCCTTCGCGTTCTCGGTGGCACGGAGGATTTTCTCGAGCTCCTCATGGCAATCGAGTGAAAAGGCCCGCACGCCGTGCTCAGCATACGCTTCCGAAATGGCCCGTTCCGACTTCACAGGGTGCATGAACGCTAGCTCAGCACTTGGCAGATGCTCCCGGACCAGTCGCACCTCCGTCAGGGACGCAACGTCGAACTGTTGAATGCCTGCCGCCGCCTGGGCATGCAAAAGCCAAGGCGCTGGGTTGGCTTTGACGGCGTAATAGGTGTCACCGGGAAACCGATCCGCGAAAAAGCGTGCGGCGCGCTCAGCAAGAGCAGGCCGCCGGCAAATCACCGGGACGTCAGGTTGGAGCGAGGCCGCTAACTGCCGCGCGTTATCGAACTGGACCACCGCATGGGACCCCCGTGTGTAAGACGACTACGGGACGACACGCCCCCTGACCGCCGTTAGACATAGAGTGCCGGACCCCGTGCAGTGGGCTCCTTCCGCAGGAGCTTTGTTGGGATTCGGCAGAAGAGCGCCGCTAGAACAGTGCGGCTTGATTGTAAATCGCAAATTTCAGCATGCCGCTCGGTTCCTTGTCATCGCGATGACACGTAAACCATCGACAGAGCGGAGAATGATATCGCTCAGTGAGGGGTTCTCTTATGTTTGTGTCTCGTCGAAATGCTCTTCTTGTTGGCCTTGCGGGCGTGGGCGCCTGCGCCACGCAGCCCAAGCTGGGAGGCTTTGAGAGCAACGCCTCCGCTGCGAATGCGGACTTTAGCTGTGGCGTTGCCAGTGGCGATCCTGCGCGGGAATCGGTCGTCCTCTGGACGCGTCTCGCTGGTGTCGATGGGCATGTGGCGGTGAAGGCCGAGGTGGCCGAAGACGATAGCTTCGCGAAAGTTGTCTGGTCCGAAAACACAGAGACCGGCCCATCGCGCGATCATACAGTGAAGGTGGTCGCGACCGGCCTCACGCCTGGCAAGCGGTATGCTTACCGCTTTGTCGCTGGTGAGAGAGTCAGCCCCGTCGGCTTCACGAAAACGCTGCCCGAAACAACGGAGCGCGTCCGTTTCGCGGTGGCCAGCTGTTCCCATTACTCCTTCGGCTATTTTAACGCCTACGATCACATGGCCCGCGATAAAGATATCGATGCCGTCCTTCATCTTGGCGACTACTTCTACGAATACGGCGTCGATGGGTATGGCGGTGAGATGGGTGCGCAGCTCGGTCGTCCGCATGATCCGCCCCACGAGGTCCTCACCATCGACGACTACCGGCGGCGCCATCGTCAGTACAAGACCGACGCTTCCTTGCAGTCGATGCATGCGGCCCACGCGATCATTCCGATCTGGGATGACCACGAAACCAGCAATGATAGCTTTCAGCGCGGTGCTGAGAATCACCAGCCGGTCACTGAGGGTTCCTGGGAAGACCGCAAGCGAGCCGCCCTTCAAGCCTACTATGAGTACATGCCGGTGCGCGATCCCGAACCCGGCCGGACACGCGAACAGTTCTACCGCGACTACGCATGGGGTAACTTCCTGACGGTCACAGCGATCGAAACCCGGCTGACAGCACGCACCAAGCCCATCGACTACGCCGAAGCGGTCAGTGTGCTGAACAGCTCTGAGGATGTGGAACGATTCCGCAACGAAACACTCGTTGACCCATTGCGCGAACTCCTCGGCGATGTGCAGCGCGGGTTCGTGGAACAATCGCTCACAGCCTCGGTCGAAAGCGGTGCGACTTGGCGCCTCCTCGCCAACCAAGTCCTGATGGCAAGGGTTCTTGCGCCGGATCTTGGATCCTATGTGACGGAGGAGCAGATCGTTGCTCTGGAGGCACAATTTCCGCCCGTGCGTGATTTCCTCAAATGGTCATCGCTCGGCCTGCCCTACAACACGGACGCCTGGGACGGTTATCCCGCTGCCCGCGAACGTTTCTATCAATCAGCCCAAGCAGCAGGCGCGAAGGACCTGATCGTTCTCACGGGCGATACGCATATGTTCTGGGCCAATGATCTTAAGACCGATAGCGGCGAAGCGATGGGCGTGGAATTCGGGACAGCGGGCATCACATCGCCTGGCGCCGGCTCGCTCTTCGGTGACGCAGCCTTCGATTATTCCCTCCTTCTACGGAGAGACAATGAAGAGGTCCGGTATGTCGACGCCATCAACAATGGCTACACCACCATTGAACTGAGCGGCGAAAAGGGCCGTGTTGAGTTCATCAGCATGGACACAATCACGTCGCAAAACTACACACCATTCCGCAGCGCAGGCTTCAACCTGCGTCGCCGCAACGGCACCGTGGAGCTCGCGGGCTCCGACGGTCTCGGTTTCAAAGAGTGGGTGCTCTACCGCTAGGCCTTAACGCTCGGAGAGGCGTTTGACCTCTTCTTCCACCTTACGCTCAACGATCGCTGGCAGGTGTTCGTTGAGCCAAGCCTTGAGCATCGGCTGGATCATTTGAGCCACCATATCCTCGAGCGTCTTGCCGCTTTGCTGCGTCACCTGAACATGCTGTTTCAGAGATGCGAAAGCTGCTGCCACGTTTTGTGACTGCTCTTCACCGACGAGGCTCTTCGTTGCCGCCTCAACAATCTCCGCATGCTGCTCAACTGGTTTGGTGGCGGGCATGGCGGAGGGTTCCTCTTCAGGTAGGTTCGAAACTGTAGGCACAGGTTCTTGGACGGGTGCAGATGGTTCAGGCTCGGATGCCTGCGTTTTTAGCGTTCCGGCGCTTAACGCTTCAAACGGTTGCTCGGGATGCAAAGGGGCATCGTTGGTGACGGTGGACGGAGGCTCCTCGACCACGGGAGGCAGAGACACCGTTTCAGGGCTAAGCTCTACCGGTTCGACGGCCTCCGGCGTCACCGACGCGGCCTGCACCGACGCTGCAACGTCCCGCAGGTCAGCAAGCTCTTCCTCGATCGGTTCGGCATCGACAGGCTCAGGGGAAGCTTCCGCCTGGGCCGCCCTTTCCTCAGACAAAACAACAGTGTTTTCGCCACTGGGGCGAACCGGCTGTTTCGTCTCTTCTTCCTCATGGATGATCCGGCGGATCGACGCCAAGATCTCATCCATACTCAACTCGCTTTGCGCCGCGCCCATTACGTTTGTCCTCAGTTCAGGAGCTTTCGGTTACCATCATCTTGTTCGGAATCGCGAGCAAGACCCTGCACGCAAAAGTTGTGTCTAAAATTGCGCCAAAATAGCTAAAATTGAAACTCTTCAGGTTTTGTTAACCCCGGCAGCACTGTGGCTGCGTGGCATTCAAATAATTTTCGCACACCAAAGGCACTCCCGGATCGCGTGTAAAGGGTCCCGGTGCCCACACCATTTTCGACCATAATTGCGACCAGCCGACCGACATCCTCTTTCAGCTGATCCAGCAGGGTCTCAAGTCCTGCTTCGACCCCCGCGGCCACAACGATCACGTCGTAAGGTCCCTGGGAGGCCCACCCTTGTTCAAGCGGTCCATTCATCATCACAGCGTTATCGAGACTGAGCTCGGAGAATCGCTCAGTGGCTTTCGCGGCAAGCTCTTCGGTTTCCTCTAGGCCCACGACCACTCCGGCAAGGTGCGAGAGCACGGCCGTCGAATATCCATAGCCGCAACCAATATCGAGAACGAGATCGGTTGGCTGGATGTTGGCGGCGTGGACAAGCTTCGCGAATTCGCGCGCCTTTAAAAGCGCCCGGTCTTCAAAGAGCGGAACATCGCGCTCGACATAGGCCAAGGCCTTCCGATTAGCAGGAACAAAGCGTTCCCGCGGCAAGGATGCCATCGCCGCTTGCAAACGAACATCGGTGACGTCGTTGGGCCGAACTTGGCTGTCGACCATGTGCTTTCTGGCTTTGGCTGCATCCATGGCGAGCCTCCCGAGGCGCGAATCCTATGACCGGGTCGGCAATAGACCTGCTCGCATGGAAAGAGAAGTCAGGACCCGCTTGTGATCGGTGCAAGTGGGCGTTATGGACGCCGCTCGGCGCTTCACCACGCGCCTGAGAAGCGAGGCCACGTGGCGGAGTGGTGACGCAGCGGATTGCAAATCCGTGTACCCCGGTTCGATTCCGGGCGTGGCCTCCAAACTCTCCAATGATTTTACGTCATTTTCGGGCTTTTCCTGAAGGAAAGGTCATCTTGGAAACGCGAAAGTGAATCCACATATTCAATGATTATCGATAAAGGGCCGTCTGGCAAAGTTGAGGAAATTGGATGACCAACGTCCGGGGACACGTTTGGGGAATAGTGGTGATCGCCGCTGTTGCAGGCTGCGCGACGCCTGGTCCTAAGCAAGCGCTCGAGCCGATCACGGCTGAGCTCGACAGTTGGGCCGCCATTTCCCAAGAGCGCAGCACCGCTCCTGTGACAGCCAATTGGTTGAATGACCTACAAGATCCGCAGATCGTCGATATCGTCGAGATCGCGCTTCAGCAAAACTATGACCTCAACGCCACGCGCGAACGCTTCGAGGCGTCCCTCGACCGCGCACGGGTCACCCGCGCTGACATGCTGCCTCAGATCAACGGTTCAGGCAGCGGCACACGCAACCGGAACGCGCCCGGCGGTTTCCAATTCGGTGATGCCTCGATCGGCGCCGGTGATGTCACCTACAACTCCAACTACAATTTGAACGTCGATTTGAGCTGGGAGCTCGATGTTTGGGGCCGTTTGGCTGACCAGACCCGAGCCGCCTATCTCGACGCCGATGCGCGAAATTTGGATTACGCAGCTGCCCAGCTCTCGATCGCTGGTAACGCCGTTCAGAGCCACTATGCCCTGACCGCAGCGCGGCTGCGCCGCCAACTCGCTGAGCGCGACGTCGAAACGGGTGAAGCCAATCTGCGGGTGATCAGTCGACGGTATGAGCGCGGAATCTCGTCCAGTCTCGATCTCCGTCTGGCGCGCGCTTCTCTCGCTGGTTCGGAAGCCACCCTCGAGCAACGGCGCCAGCAAGAGGCTGAAACGGCCCGTCAGCTGGAGGTGCTCCTCGGTCAGTACCCCGCCGCAATGATCGAGGCCGCCGAGTCACTCCCATCGCTCGAGACCATTCTCGAAGGCGAAACCTCCATGGCCCTGGGGACGCCGGAGCAACTGCTTGATCGCCGGCCTGACGTGATTGCCGCTGAGCGCCGGTTGAAAGCTGCAGGCCTTCGGGTGAGCGCAGCACGCAAGGCCTTCTTGCCGACGATCTCGTTCCGAGCATCGGCCAATGAAAGCGCGCTGTCGTCTCCTGATGACAATGCCGATTTCAGCGACCTTCTCGATTTCGACAACGTCGCGGCTGATCTCGTTGGCAACCTGACACAGCCTTTGTTCCAAGGCGGACGGCTGGTTGCGAACGAACGCGCAGCCAAGGACGATGCGGAGGCCGCTCTCTATGACTACGGAACAACTGTCCTCACGGCCTGGCGCGAAGTGGAAGATGCGATCGCGGCCGAGCGTTACCTGAGTGAGCGCGAAGCTGCTTTGCAGTTGTCCTTCGAGGAGCGGGTCGCGGTCGAAACCATCACCCGTCGCCGCTACCTTTCTGGAACCGTCGATATCTTTGATTTCATCAACAGCCAGCAGCGCCGCATTGAGGCGGAAGGCCTGTTAATTGATGCGCAACGGGAACGGCTCGCTAATCGGGTCGACCTCTACCTAGCGCTGGGCGCCCCTTACGAACTTGAGGGTGATGCCGCCCTCGCGACGACGGCCGAAGCTCCGACGACGGATGCTGACGGTGTGGGAAATCTTCTATGATCCGGAAACTGAAATTTATTGGCGGGCTCTTTGGCCTCGCCTTTGCCTTCGCAGCCTTAATCGTTCTTTTGGGCAGCCTTCGTCCTGAGGTCGAAAGCCAAGAACCCACATCAGAAGCGCCGATCGCCTTTGTCCAAGAGGTCGAGTTCGGCCCGATGAACCTCAGTGTTCGGACACAAGGGGAAGTCGCACCGCGCAGAGAGATCCAACTCTCCGCGCAAATCGCTGGCCAGATTGAAAGCGTGTCTCCGTCCTTTGCCAATGGCGGTATCTTCAAGGAAGGCGAGACGCTGCTGGCCATTGAGGATGCTGACTATCGTTTGGCTGTTACCCGGGCGCGCGCAAATGTGGCGCAGTCGGAGCAACAGCTGGCCGTCGAGGAAGCCGAGGGCGCTTTGGCCGCTCGCGACTTTGAAGAGCTGTCAGGTGCAGCTGCTGGCCAAGACGCTTCGGTCCTGACGCTCCGTAAGCCGCAACTGGCAGCCGCACGAGCGAATCTCGATGCTGCCGAGGCTGACCTTGAAGACGCATTGCTCGCGCTGCGACGGACCAAGATCACAGCACCATTCAACGGCCGTATCCGGTCGATCAACGCCAATGTCGGCCAATATGTGAGCCCAGGCCAGAATCTCGGCCAGGTGTTCTCGTCCGACATAGCGGAAGTCCGCCTGCCTCTGACAGACGAAGACCTGGCAAAACTCCAGCTGCCTTTCGCGTTCCAAGCCACAGGAGAAGACGCTCCTATGGTGCGCCTAACAGCGCGCGCAGCGGGAGCTGAGCGGGAGTGGATCGGCCGTATTGCTCGGGTTGATGCCGCGATCGACGCCACGACACGGCAGATTTCGGCCATCGCTGAGGTTGTGGATCCTTACGGCGCCGGGGCCGATGAAGGCTTCCCTCTTGCCTTTGGCCTCTTCGTCAGTGCTGAGATCATGGGTCCAACGATCGATTATGGCACCGTCATTCCCTACGTTTCGCTTCAACGAGACGGCAGCGTTTTTGTGGTGGATGAGAACGACCAGCTTTTGTCCAAAATGCCCGTTATTATCGCACAGACTGGCGAAGGCTATGTCGCCACGGGCGGCATCGAACCGGGTGACCGTTTGGTGGTCAGCCCTATCACCTCGTCCGATGGTGATCCCGTAAGGCCCCTCTTCAGCAATGGAGAGAATGCAAGCCGGGTTCTGGTAGACATCGAAGGCAGTGAAACAGCGACGGTTGGCGTCCAGACGGGAGCCAATCTGTGAACGGCATGATTGCATGGTGGGCACGGAACACCGTTGCCGCCAACCTTTTGATGGCCCTGATCTTGATCTTGGGCGGAATGACCATCCAGATGCTGTTGTCGCGGGAAGCCTTCCCCACAACAGCCAATGAAGTGGCGGAAGTCTTCGTAAGTTGGCCAGGCGCATCGCCGACTGAGGTCGAAGAACAGATCATCTTGCGGATTGAAGAAGAAGTCGCCGATATCGCCGATATTGACGAGATGACCGCGACCGCCCGGGAAGGTGCGGGCGAGATGTCGATCACGATGCGCCGTGGCGCCGATTTCGACGCTTTCCTCGCTGAGGTGAAAGCGCGCGTCGATGGCGTGTCGAACCTGCCTCAAGACAGCTTTCCACCAATCGTCCGCCGTCGGCGCTCCGAAGGCGAGATGGCGTTCATCAGCTTAGGTGGCGACATTGATCAAAAAGAGCTGAACAGTCTCGCGCGCGCGTATCGCAACGAGCTGGCCTCTTTGCCCGGCGGTTCGCCCCTCGTCGAAGTCGACGGTCTGCGGACAGAAGAAGTCTCGATTGAAGTCTCAGAGCAAGCGCTTCGTCAATATGGGCTGACCTTCCAAGATGTCTCGAACGCGGTTCGCGGAAGCTCGATCAACCTCTCCATGGGAGAGGTTCGGACGGAGACGGGCAACATCCCCCTCGCCTCGCGGAACCTTGCGGACACAAGTGCCCAATTTGGGTCGATCGTGATCCGTCAAAACCGTGATGGATCGTTGGTCCGTGTGCGCGACATTGCCACCGTGATCGACGGGTTTCCGGACCAGAACTACATCTATGAGATCAATGGTAACCCTGGCGTATCGCTCCAAGTCTATCAGCCAAAAAACTCGAACATCGTCTCGCTGAACGAGACACTCGAGAAGTGGATTGCTGACAAGCAGGACGAGCTCCCGCCAGGCGTCGAGATGAGCATGCAGTTCTCGTTCATCACGCTTTATGAGGGCCGACTTAATCTCGTGTCGAGCAACGCCGTCACGGGTCTTATCCTTGTTCTGATCATTTTGATGCTCTTCCTGCGTCCGACCGTTGCATTTTGGGTCGCGGGCGGTATCGGCGTGTCGTTCATCGGGACATTCATTTTCTTCCCGCTGGTCGGCGTCAGCCTCAACATGCTGTCGCTTTTTGGGCTTCTTCTCGTGATCGGCATTGTGGTGGATGACGCCCTGGTCGTCGGCGAAAGCATCAACCGGCAAGTTGAGCTCGGCAAGGAAGGTCTCGAAGCCGCCGTGATTGGTACACAGATCGTGGCCAAACCGGTGATCTTCGCTGTTCTCACCACGATGCTCGCGTTCTCACCGTTCATTTTCATTGGCGGCGATTTCGGCAGCTTCCTCGAGAGCATTTCGTGGACAATCCTGTTTGCGCTCACCTTCTCATTGATCGAGAGCTTCCTGATCCTTCCCGCACACTTGGCACACCTCAAGCCGCCGTCGGATAAAGGGATCATGCGGTATCAAAGGATGCTCGCCGATCAGCTTGTGAAGTTCGCGGATCTCGTCTACCGCCCAGCAGTCAAGAAAGCGCTACAGCACCGCTATTATACCGTAGTCGGATTTTTGGGCTGTTTCTCGCTTTCAGTCGCCCTTCTCATGCAAGGCTGGGTGAAGTTCGAGTTCTTCCCTGACGTTGAAAACCCTTTTTTGATAACGCGCGTGACCATGCAGGAGGGCACGGCATGGAACCGCCAGCTTCAGGTCTTTGAGCAGATCAATGCAGCTAACGAACGGCTGGACGAGGTTCTTCGCGAAAGGGCTGGCGAAGACATCTTGCTGGGTTCGGAGCTTCGGACATGGTCGGGAACAGCCTTCGGTTTTCAAAACTATGCCGATGCTGACGTTCGGGGCATGTCGATGGATGAGATCGGGCAAATCTATCGCGATTTGATCGGACCTATTCCAGATGCTGAGGAAATTGATGTCAGCAATGGTTTTGGCGGACCAGGGAACGGGCGATTCATCCTGGAGATTGAGACCAACAATCTCGACCAGGCAGCGCTCGCGTCCCAGGAGCTCCAAGACTATCTCCGCACCGTGCCGATCCTGTTTGACGTTCGCGACAACCTCCAAGCGCCACTCGATGAGTTACGCCTTAAGCTTAAGCCGGGTGCTGAGCGTTTTGGTGTGACGCTGGCTGACGTCGCCAATCAGCTAAGGACCGCCTATTACGGCGATGAAGTCCAAAGGCTGCCGCGCGATGGCCAGGACGTGCGCGTGATGGTCCGATACCCTGCAGATACGCGCGAGTCTCTTGAAAGTCTCTACTCTGATTTCAGGGTGAGGACCGCCGATGGTCGCGAAATCCCTGCGACCTCTGTTGTGGAGTTTGAACCGGGTCCAGCGGTTCGCTTCATTCGGCGGACGGATAGAAAACGTTCGGTGCAGATCTCATCCAGGATCCGCAATGGTGCCGATGCTGGACCTCTGAGGCAGGAATTCTACGGTAAGGTCGTTCCCGAAGTTCTCGCCAAGTACCCTGAGGTCCAGATCAAGCAGCGCGGTGCAGATCAAGAGCAAGCAGAGTTCTTTGCCCAGCTCACTGTCCTTGGCACGGCGGCTCTCTTCGGCATGTATATGCTGCTCGCCATCGCCTTTGGATCCTACTTCCAACCGATCCTGATCATGTCAGCGATTCCGTTTGGCTTTATGGGAGCCATGTTTGGACACGTGATCTTCGGCGCCGAGTTCGCGATGTTCTCGTTCTTCGGGATCGCTGCTGCTGCAGGCGTCGTGGTGAACGATAACCTCGTGCTGGTGGATTATGTGAACCGGCTCCGAGATGAAGGCGCAGGTGCCTTTGCTGCGCTTGTGGAAGCTGGTGTCGTGCGCTTTAGACCAATTCTCCTCACCTCCGTGACGACGTTCATCGGTTTGCTGCCCATCATGTTTGAAGGAAGCCTCGATGCGCAGTTCCTCAAACCCGTCGTGATCAGCCTTGCGTTTGGGGTGCTGTTCGCCCTCTTCGTCACGCTCTTCTTTGTCCCGTCCATGTACGCTGTCGGCGCTGATATCAGTCGCTGGATCCTGTCCATGTGGACAGGCGAACCCCAGCCCAAGCTTGGCGAAGGCGCATCACTGGGGGATCTGCCTGAGATTCAGGGAGCCACGTCCACAGCACCGGCCGAATGAGCCGACAAGTGGTTTCGGTTTACCGCTGGTTAACCCTAACGGTGCACGACAAGATCGTCTTCTTCTCCCAGGAAGACATACCCACCATACCCCCAGGGACGGCCTCGCTTCGTGCGGGGCCGTTTCCTTTTGGGGGTAACAATGGGATAAAAAGTGCGCAATTCGGGGCTTTTCTTGGCCGCCGCCATGCGCTATCCGCGCCCTTCGTGGTGATCCCCAGTAGCTCAGTTGGTAGAGCAAGCGACTGTTAATCGCTGGGTCGCTGGTTCGAGTCCGGCCTGGGGAGCCACGCCTTCCACCTTTGTTTGAACGTTGATTTCGGTCAGCGTTTCCAGCAAGGCGAGAAGGTATGCCCCTATAGCTCAGCTGGTAGAGCAACTGATTTGTAATCAGTAGGTCCGCGG